>JAHEDA010000032.1 GCA_024641445.1 Gammaproteobacteria bacterium | reverse complement strand
CGGTGCCCGACTACCGCGCCGGGCTGAATCAGGACATCAAAGGACTGCGCATCGGTCTACCCAAGGAGTTCTTTGGTGAGGGACTGGACGGCGAAATCGCCAAATTGATCGAGAGCGCCATTGCCGAGTACAAAAAGCTTGGCGCCGAGGTGGTGGAGATCAGCCTGCCCAACAGCGGCCTCTCGGTCCCGGCCTATTATGTGGTGGCCCCGGCGGAGTGCTCTTCCAACCTGTCGCGGATGGATGGCGTGCGTTTTGGGTATCGTTGTGAAAATCCAAAGGACCTTGAGGATTTATATAAGCGTTCGCGCGGCGAGGGTTTTGGTCCCGAGGTACAGCGCCGTATCATGATTGGTACCTATGCCCTGTCGGCGGGGTACTACGATGCCTACTATCTCAAGGCGCAGCAAATTCGGCGTCTTATCTCGGACGATTTCCGGCAGGCGTTTGAAAAGTGCGATGTGATCATGGGGCCCACTTCACCCTCCGTGGCCTTTAGGCTGGGAGAGAAGAAGGACGATCCGATCACCATGTATCTATCGGACATCTATACCATCGCGGTCAATCTCGCGGGTCTACCGGGCATGTCAGTACCCGTTGGCTTCAGTCACAATTTGCCGGTGGGCATGCAGATTATTGGCAACTACTTTGATGAGGCGCGCCTGTTGAATGTCGCCCACAAGTATCAGCAGGTCAGCGATTGGCATACACGCATCCCGCCGGCATTTGCATAATTCGATTAACCGCCACTTACGATTTGGAATACATGTATGGAATGGGAAACAGTCATCGGCCTTGAGATTCACACCCAACTGGCGACCAAGACAAAGATCTTCTCTGGCGCGCCCACCGAATATGGCGCGGAGCCGAATACCCAGGCCTGTGCCGTTGACCTCGGCCTGCCGGGGGTGTTGCCGGTGTTGAATAAAGAGGCCGTTAGCATGGCCGCCAAATTTGGCCTGGCCATTGGTGCCAAGGTCGCATCACGCTCGGTGTTTGCGCGTAAAAACTATTTCTATCCTGATCTGCCCAAGGGTTACCAGATTAGCCAGTACGAATTACCCATTGTTGAGAAGGGTAGCATTGAGATCGAGTTGGAAGACGGTAGCACCAAGACCATCGGCGTCACGCGTGCGCATCTGGAGGAAGATGCCGGCAAATCCCTGCACGAAGACTTCCATGGTATGACCGGTATTGACCTCAATCGCGCCGGGACGCCGCTGCTTGAGATCGTCTCAGAGCCGGATATGCGCTCGGCCAAGGAGGCTGTGGCGTATATGAAGAAGATGCACTCACTGGTGCGTTACCTTGGCATCAGCGATGGCAATATGCAGGAAGGCTCTTTCCGCTGTGACGCAAACGTCTCCGTGCGTCCCAAAGGACAAAAAGAATTCGGTACTCGCGCCGAACTCAAGAATATCAACTCCTTCCGCTTTGTCGAGCGCGCCATCAACTTTGAGGTCGAACGCCAGATTGACCTGATCGAATCCGGCGGCAAGGTGATGCAGGAGACACGCCTGTACGACGCCAACAAACACGAGACCCGCTCCATGCGCTCGAAGGAAGAGGCGATGGATTACCGCTACTTCCCCGACCCCGACCTGTTGCCGGTCGAGGTGCACGCCGAGGACATTGAACGCATCCGTAAGACCCTGCCGGAACTCCCGGACGAAAAGAAACATCGTTTTGCCAAGGACTATGGTCTATCTACCTATGATGCGAGCGTGTTAACCGCTAGCCGTGAAATAGCGGATTACTATGAGAGCGTGGTAAAGCAGACCGGTGACGCCAAGCTCAGTGCAAACTGGGTCATGGGTGACCTCTCGGCCATGCTCAATCGTGACAACAAGGATATCGCAGACTCACCAGTGAGTGCCGACATGCTGGGCGGTATGCTCAAGCGTATGCAAGACAACACCATCTCCGGCAAGATCGCCAAGGAGGTCTTCGAGGCGATGTGGAATGGCGAAGGCGCTGCCGATGCCATCATTGACAAGAAGGGTCTGAAGCAGATCACCGACACCAGCGCCATCGAGGCCGAGATCGACAAGGTCATCGCCGAGAATCCTGGCCAGGTCGAGCAATACAAGGCAGGAAAGGACAAGCTGATCGGCTTCTTTGTCGGGCAGGTGATGAAGGCCATGGGTGGCAAGGCCAACCCTGGTCAGCTCAATGAACTCTTGAAGAAGAAGTTGTCATAATAGTCAGTCAGGGTAAACATGGCAGGAGACGACGTCTTCTTGGCGCGATGTAGAACGGACAGATAACTCTGTCTAGGTGTGGAGAATCACTTGCGTAGAAAACTAAAACACTCGGTTAGCTGGCTGCATCATCACGGGGTATTCTCCTTTGCGGTCATTGCGCTCTGTATATTTTCCTTTCGCTCGGTGGTGGCAGACTGGAACAATGTCCCGACGGGTTCCATGAATCCAACGATCCTTGAGGGAGATACCGTTTTTGTAAATCGTCTGGCATACGATCTGCGCATACCCTTTACTACGATCTCACTTTATCGGCGCGGCAACCCAAGCTATGGCGATATCATCATATTTTACTCCCCTGCGAATGGCGACCGATTAGTTAAACGGGTCATTGCTGGCCCTGGCGATACCGTGGAGGTGCGCGAGGGTCTGGTGATTCTTAATGGCAAGCCGCTTGCCTATAAGGAGATTAAGAGTGATGAGGACAAGGCACAGGATAAGTTTGCGCCACATCACGAATTGACAGAGTCAATAGGTGGGTTGGATCACTTGATCTTCACCCGTACATTAAACCGCGACTTTGGACCCGCTTTGGTTCCATCCGAGCATTATTTTGTCATGGGTGATCACCGCGATAATAGCGCTGACTCGCGCTATATCGGATATATACCCCGTGGTCAGATCCTGGGACGTGCATCTGGCATACTGGTCTCGTTTAATAGCCTTGAGCATTATCAGCCCCGATGGCAGCGATTCTTTGACTTTCCGTTATAATCCTCTTCATAGAAGCCTCTAACGATATTTTATTTTCCTATGACTGAGCGAGATCAGCTACACCGTTTTCTGTTTGAACACGCGGCTATTCGTGGAGAGCTGGTGCACCTTGATGCTACCTGGCAGGCAGTTTTGGAAAGGCACATCTATCCTTCAGTAGTGAAAACCTTACTCGGTGAAATGTTGGCCGCCTCGGCTCTCCTTTCAGCTACACTCAAATTCTCAGGGCGCATGATTATGCAGCTGCAAGGCAGTGGGCCGATAACGCTTTTAGTGGTGGAGTGCGATCATCAGCGACACATGCGTGCGATTGCGCATTGGGCGGGTGATTTGCCTGAGGGTGACCTTGCAGCTCTCGCTGGCGATGGACGTCTGGTGATTACGATTGAGCAGGCAGGTAGTGAGCGCTATCAGAGTATTGTGGCACTGACTGGGCGTTGCTTTGCCGATGCCATGACAGACTACCTGTTACGTTCCGTGCAGTTGGATACCTTGTTGTGGTTGGCGACGGATGACCATCAGGCGGCGGGTCTATTGATCCAGAAATTACCCGATGAGAGCGGTGATTCAGAAAACTGGAACCGGATCCAGGCGCTTACCTCCACCATTAGAAAAAACGAACTGCTCACACTTGGTGCTCGTGAGATATTACACCGACTCTACCATGAGGAAGACGTGCGACTCTTTGATGCAGAACCGGTTGCCTTTCGTTGTAGCTGTTCGCGTGAACGTGTATCCAACATGCTGCGGAGCCTTGGCGAGAATGAAGTACAGGATATACTCTCAGAACAGGGTAGTGTTGAGGTTGCGTGCGAATTCTGTAATCAGAAATATAGTTTTGATTCGGTAGATGCCGCAGGGGTGTTCACAACTGTACCAGCACACGATCCACCAGAAAGAACACAGTGAGAAAATCCTGTTTGGTGTGGATGATTAGCTCGTACTCTCGTTCGAGAGATTCTTATCAGAACTACAGTATTTAATATGCCTAATGCGATGACGGTGTATCCTGTTTATACAGGATAAAATATTTAGTCTTAGCGTCAATCTTCACATATCTCTTGCCGGGATTGGGGGAGCAGTTCTTGGTGCCCAGGTAAAGTGGGTGAGAGGTTGCCGCAGGTCCTGCATCGAGGCTGATGCGATAGTAACGCATCATAAAACTATCAATATCAAGATAATCACTGTCACATAACCCAATGGTAGTTCTTGGTTTTAAGAATGCGCCATATAACCGCATATCGTGAGTAATCTCGGCCTGCCGGGGCAGGAGGCGATCCAGGTTTGATAGCGAATACAGAATGATTCCTAACATTGCGCTCAGTGATGCTATGGCAACTATTCTATAGCCGCGAGTCGCTTGATTTAGATTCTCCAGCCAGGGGCGCGACCATAGAGCGGCGAAGATGGCTGCGCTAATGGCGAAATAGGGAAAAGATGGTGCAATATAGGTGATATCTTGTTTCAGACTGACCATCGAGGGTACTGATGCCGAAATACCCACGAGGAAGAACAGGGATGCCCAACGATAATGGGTAGTTGTTATAATTGCCTCATTGCGGTAATTGCGTGAGAAATACCGGAAAATACCAAGCGCGAAAATCAGCGGTAATAGCACGTCAATAAAAATGCGTCCGATTATATAAAAATGAGTGCCCCGGGCCTTGCCCCTTCCGTCTCTCAGGGCCTCAAATAATTGGCCATTAAGGTATTGCAAGATGGAATTTCGCGCATGCTCATCGAGTAAGATAAACCACATCGTTATTGTTATTACTACAATAAGAAGAAGACTCAGCATAGTCGTTCGAAATAGAGTGATGTCCTTTAGAGTTAATTTATACAGTGTAATGAAGGCAAGGGGGAACAGCCCAACGGGACCTTTACTGAGAATTGCTCCAACGACGGCAATGCCACTGAGCAGAACCCACACTACCCAGTATCGGCTCTGTGTCGCCAGCAACAGCGTTACAGCGGAGGCAAGTGTAAAAACACCCAGAGTATTTTCGAGATAATCATGTCGCAGACTGTGTGATACCTCTGGTAGACAGAACCAGAATAGTAGCGGTATCCAGTAGGCATCGCGAAGGAGTGTGTCCTGCTTGAAAATGAAGCGGCGCCATATGTAAATGATAAATCCTGCGATAACGAAGTGGGTAGAGAGTGAATAGATTTTTTCAACAAGATTGTGGTCACCAAAGAGCTTAAAAAGCTGTGCCTGCATCCATATTGCAAGCGGTGGGTGTTCATAGAATTTGCTGAACATGGTAGCGCTAAAATAGGGTTGCCAGAGGCTGCCTAACCCCTCTGCCATATTGAGGGCAATGGCAGAGTAGATTTGGCCGTCACCTCCCATGCCAAATGAGAAAAGGCCTGGTAGAGTAGCAGTAAAAAAAATCGCACAGGCCAGCCAGAGGAAGGGAGTTTGTTTGTTTTTTATTCGCATGTATGCCATTGTAGCAACGGATGGAATATCCCTACAAGTTCAAAAGAACTGCACGCTTTTTATGTGCTCGTGTGAGACCATGAGAGGGTATTTATTATCTATGATTACCCCCTAACTTAATGATAGGCGCGGATAACGTCCTGCGGCATTGTCGCTAATCAGTCATTTAATATCACCTACCAAAGGAAATGGACCATGCAAGAGCTCCTAAATCTAGTATTTAGTTTCTGGGTAGGTCTCGCGATTCTCATCGTTATTCTGGTGAAGGTCTCGATTCAGATAGTGCCACAAAATATGGCCTATGTGGTCGAACGGTTTGGTAAGTACAACAAGAGTATGGTGGCGGGGCTTAATTTTTTATTGCCATTTATCGACAAGGTGGCGTATCGACGCTCACTCAAGGAACATGCCTACGATGTCCCGAGTCAATCCGCCATCACCAAGGATAATATTTCACTGGTAGTCGATGGGGTGCTCTATCTCAAGGTACTTGATCCCTACAAGGCCTCCTATGGTGTGGATAATTATGTCTATGCAGTGACCCAGCTGGCGCAGACCACGATGCGTAGTGAGATCGGTAAGATGGATCTCGATAAGACCTTTGAGGAACGAGATAATCTGAATGTCAATATCGTAGCCGCGATTAACGAGGCTGCCGGGCCCTGGGGTGTGCAGGTGCTACGATACGAAATTAAGGATATTGAACCTCCACGCTCTGTTTTGGAGGCGATGGAGCGACAGATGAAGGCCGAACGCGAGAAGCGCGCGGCGATCCTGGAATCGGAAGGGCAGCGCCAGTCGGCGATCAATGTGGCGGAAGGGAAGAAGCAGTCCGTGGTGTTATCCGCTGAGGCCGATAAGGCGGAACAGATCCTGCGTGCCGAGGGCGAGGCGCAGGCCATCATTGCGGTGGCAGAGGCCAAGGCGCGGGCGCTTGAGTTAGTGGGTAATATTGCCGTCTCCGAGAAGGGGCAAAAGGCCATTCAGTTAGACCTGGCAGGCAAGGCGATCGCGGCGAAGGAGGCTATTGCACGAGAGTCCTCTGTTGTATTGATGAATGATGATAAGACCAGTGCTGCGAATATTGTTGTTGAGGCCATGAGTATCATCAATACATTGAACAAGCGACAGCACGAGGGCAACTGATTATGATATTGGATTATATCAATCAGCATCTGGCCGGTTTCTGGATCGCACTCGGTTTTGTACTCCTTACTTTAGAGGTCCTGGTTTTTGGTTTTTCCACGATTGTCTTATTTTTTTCCGGGTTGGGTGGTTTGGTTACGGGCCTACTGATGATGCTAGATGTGCTACCCACGAACTGGATGGCCGGGATATCGGGCTTTGGAATATTGACGGGGGTGAGTAGCGTTCTGATGTGGCGCCCGCTTAAAAGACTCCAGGGTGGCAGTGTCCCGGTTCAAGCGGGCCAAAGCAGCGACTTCATAGGAATTAAATTTATACTGCACGAAACAATTACCCAATCTATACCTGGGGTATACCGCTACTCAGGTGTGAATTGGCGGATTGAAATAGATCCCACGAGTGGGTCAACGGAGCTTGAGCGTGGTCAGCAAGTTGTCGTGACCTCGGTAGATGCAGGGATCTTCCGGGTTAGTCCGTCCAGTAAAGATATTTGAGTACATTAAGATTGATCCCCTGGATGGGAAAGAGTGTATGTGATCGGTTTGTGATAGGTGGTTAGCGATTGCGAAAGAGGCGACTTGTTAAGAGTTGTAGACGATATCTCCCACTATCTAGGTGCAAGCCTGACAGCCTGGGTCTTGCTTGAATTTCATGATTCGCCACTCCATCGAGAGTGCATCCATCAATAAAAGTCTTCCATGTAGAGTCTCGCCAATGCCAGCGAGTACCTTAATGGCCTCAAGCGCTTGCAGGCTGCCGATAACACCGACGACGGGTGCCAACACGCCATTCTCACTGCAACGAAGCTCTTCTTCCCCTTCTTCTTTATAAAGACAGCGGTAACATGGTCCGGTGCCGTTGTTCAGAAAAACCGATAACTGACCCTCGAATCGGATGGCGGCGCCGGAGACCAGGGGTTTCTTTTGTTGGACACAGGCATCGCTTACCGCAAAGCGAGTGGAAAAATTATCACTACCGTCCAGCACAATATCGGCGAGGGCAATCGTATGGCGCAAACTCTCTCCTGTGAGTTTTTCGTTAATGACACTAATACGGCACTCGGGATTGATCGCTTGCAAGGTCTCGGTGGCGGATGCGGTCTTGAGTCGGCCAATGTCACGCGTTCTGTGAATGAGCTGACGTTGCAGGTTCGAGAGTTCAACCTTGTCGTAGTCAGCAATGATTAGGTGTCCAACTCCAGCCGCTGCCAGATACATCGCCGCCGGTGAACCGAGCCCACCCATACCGATAATGAGTGCAGTGCTATTCAATAATCGCTGTTGTCCATCGATATCGACATGCGGCAACATGATCTGGCGGCTGTAGCGCAGTAATTGGTCGTCGTTCATGGGCTAATGAGAGTTTGCAAGGCGTGTTGTGTACTTGGTTGAGAGATAAAGTATGACACATAAAGAGTGTCGCACATCTCGATATCAACGATAGTGCCGCCAGTGGTCGGGGCGCTCATCGCGACAGCCATGTGGCAGCCGCTCATAGCGATTGACGAAGATATTACGGGTGTTTTCACCATTCTCTACGCCAAGATTGGCGCGCTGCGTATCCTCGGTATAGGTATAGAGGGCGCGTCGTAGTTTGGCCATCAGGCTGTTATCGAGATGAAAGCCCTCGTTGGCAAGTGAGGACTCAAGCAGGGCCAGGGTGAGGTGACGTACATCATAGCTGACGACGAGTCGTAACGGTGACAGGTGCAAGACCTCTTCGATCCCCTCAATATCGGCGAGCAACAGCATCGCGCTTTGCGCCTGGTTCTTGTCAGGGTGCATTGCGTCGAAAAAGATTTCACGGCGTTTGATTAGGGTTTCCACAGAACGATACCTCTCGTGTAATCCTAAACCCTGGGACGGAATTCGCAAGCCCTAAAAGGCAGGCTGATACATTAGCCGATACTGTTATAGCGTTCCCATCGCCAGACGTGCCTGCCCAGCGTAATCATTAAAGTCTGCGATTTCATGGTAACCAGCCGCAATAAGTAAGGCCTGAACAGCTGTGGCCTGATCGTACCCATGTTCCACTAACAACCAGCCTTGTTGGGTAAGGTAGGGTTTTGCCTGATTGATAATCAGGCGTAGGTCGTGTAGGCCATCTGTTCCGGCAGTGAGAGCGGTTACGGGCTCGAATCTAATACTATCTTGATAGAGGTGCGGGTCATCATCACAGATGTAGGGTGGGTTAGCGAGGATAAGGTCGAACTTCGGCAGGACTAACTTTGAAAACCAATCACTCTGAAGAAATTCAACATTCTGGATTGAGTGCTCATTTGCGTTGTGAGCAGCGACCTCAAGTGCCTCCGCTGACATATCAACGGCCACTACATGACACATAGTGCGCTCTTTGGCGATGGCCAGGGCGATGGCGCCACTGCCGGTTCCGAGGTCGAGGACATGAAGGCGTCCGTGCACCGGTATTTTTTCCAGGGCCTTTTCCACAAGTAATTCTGTTTCCGGGCGAGGGATCAGCGTTGCTGGAGTGACCTTAAGTGATAGCGACCAAAATTCCTGTCTGCCTGTCAAGTACGCTACGGGTTCACCCTGGGCCCTTCGCTGAATTACTTGCTGATAGTGTGTGAGTTGCTCATCAGTGATGAGGTGCTCAGGCCAGGTGTGAAGATAGGTGCGTGATTTCTCAATAACGTGTGCTAGCAACACCTCGGCGTCAAGGCGAGCCGATTCACTGCTGGACTGAAGTCGCCCCTGGGCGCTGAGCAGTGACTCGGCGATGCTAATGGACATACCAATTTAATTGACGCCAGCGGCGGCCAGCAGGTCTGCCCGATGCTCATTGATAATCGGGTCGAGCAGGCTATCGAGGTCGCCACCCATTACATCATCAAGTTTGTACAGTGTGAGATTGATGCGATGATCAGTGACCCGCCCCTGGGGATAGTTATAAGTACGTATACGCTCAGAGCGGTCGCCACTACCCACAAGCAATCGGCGTGTCTCGGCCTGTTCAGATTGCTGCTTCTCCTGTTCACCGCGCAGAATTTTTGCCTGCAAGAGGCTCATGGCGCGCGCGCGGTTCTTGTGTTGTGAACGTTCGTCCTGACACTCGACGACGATACCGGTAGGGAGATGGGTAATACGAATGGCCGACTCGGTCTTGTTAACGTGCTGACCACCCGCTCCCGAGGCGCGATAGGTATCGACCTTGAGGTCGGCGGGGTTGATGTCCACGGCCTCGACTTCATCGACCTCCGGCATGATGGCGACGGTGCAGGCCGAGGTGTGTATGCGACCTTGTGTCTCCGTCTCGGGGACACGCTGTACGCGGTGACCACCTGATTCAAACTTCAGTCGTGCGTAGGCACCTTGCCCGACCACACGTACAATGACCTCTTTGTAACCTCCGTGTTCACCTTCGTGTTCACTAACGATCTCGGTCTGCCATTTGCGCCGCTCAGCGTAGCGGCTGTACATACGATAGAGGTCTCCGGCAAAGATCGCGGCCTCGTCACCCCCCGTCCCGGCACGGATTTCCAGGAAGATATTCTTGTCGTCATTCGGGTCCTTTGGCAACATCAGCAGTTGTATTTCCTGCTCCAGCGCCAACTGATTTTTCTCGGCAGACGCCATCTCTTCCTGTGCAAGCTCGCGCATGTCAGGGTCGTTGAGCATGCGCTTGGCCTCCTCGAGGTTGCTCAGGGCCTTGCGGTAGTTCTGAAAGCAAGTTACTACCGGGTTAACCTGGGCGTATTCCTGCGAGAGTGCGCGAAACTTGTTTTGATCGGCGATGACACCTGGTTCCGCCAGCAAGGCGTTGATTTCATCGAGGCGATCACCAAGCGCCTCCAGTTTATTTTGGAGTGAGTCTTTTAGCATAAGGTGAATTTAATGGTCGTCTTTGAGGTTGAAGAGTTCACGCGCCTGGTCGAGGAAGTGACTGCGGCCCTCATAGGCCGCCTTGTTCATCTGTGCGGTGGGTTCATGTAATAGTTTATTGGTGAGTAAACGCGTTGTCTCAAGCAACACCTGTTGCGGGTCCTTGCCATTACTGAGCTGGCGTTGTGCCTCGGCCAAGACCTCATCCCGAATTTGTTCAGATTGGAGTCGATATTGGCGTATGACATTGACGGCCTGGAGCGAGCGCAACCAGCCCATGAAATGGTCGACCTGAAGGTCGATGATTTCCTCTGCCTTTTGCGCCGCCTCAGCGCGGGACTGAAGCCCCTCTTCGATGACCTCGTGCAGGTCGTCAACAGTATAGAGATAAACATCACCAAATTCGGCGACCTCGGGTTCGATGTCGCGGGGTACGGCGATGTCCACCATGAACATGGGGCGGTGCTTGCGCTGTTTCAGGGCGCGTTCGACCGCGCCCTTGCCAAGGATGGGTAACTGGCTCGCAGTAGAAGAGATGATGATGTCGGCATCGACAAGCCGGTCCGGCATCTGTACCAAGGGTATGGCCTCACCGCTAAATTGTTTAGCCAGGGCCTCGGCGCGTTCAACGGTGCGGTTGGCGACGATGATCTTTTTGACACCTTGCTCCTTCAGGTGGCGGGCGACGAGCTCAATGGTCTCACCGGCACCGATCAACAACACGGTGTGCTCGTCTAAACGGGCGAAGATGCGTTTGGCCAAACTTACTGCCGCAAAGGCCACTGAGACCGGGCTGGCGCCAATGGCCGTATCGGTACGCACCTGCTTTGCTACGGAGAAGGTATGCTGAAACAGGCGATTCAGTTGCAAACCAATGGTACCGGCATGCGAGGCGGTGGCGTAGGCGTCTTTAATCTGTCCAAGGATTTGCGGTTCACCCAGGACGAGGGAGTCGAGCCCGCTGGCCACGCGTAGGATGTGTTGCACGGCCCGATTATCGGTATGCGTATAAATGTACGGGGCCATCGCATCGGTGGCCAGGTGGTGATAGTTGCCTAGCCATTCCATAACGGGCTTACTGTCGGCGGCATCCAGGGTGCAATATAGCTCGGTACGATTACAGGTCGAGAGAATGGCCGCCTCATTGATGGCGCCACGACTTAATAGGTCGCGCAGGGCTGCCTCGACCTTTTCCGGGGCAAAGGCCACCTTCTCCCGAATGTCTACCGGGGCGGTTTTGTGGTTGATACCAAATGCAAGCAGTGTCACGGTTGATAATCTTGGTATGCGTTACGCTTTATATTCAGGTAAGTGTCTTGATTTTGCCCGGTGGGCACACCAATTGAGTATTATAAGGTGAAATTCAGTAAAAGTCGGTTATAGTCGATAGAGTGTCTACTATAAACTGCCCTTTGAGAGGCAGAAAGGCCATATGAAAATAAAGTTATTCCTGCTGATTGTGGTGACTGTGCTAGCGGTGCAGGGTTGTGGCGTGCCCGAGAATGCTGCGGCTCAAACGGAGTCAAATGCGCAGCCTCAGCCAAAGACTCCTCCGAACATCGCTCAAACCCGCGCCCCGGCGCAAGACCCGGTTCTTCCCCTGCTCAAGCCCGTGATAGCCGAGGCCTCCTCACCTGAACATGGAATCGGGACAGAGCTATTGCGTCACCTCCTGGTTGCTGAGATTGCCGGTCAACGTGGTCGCATCGATGTGGCCCTTGATAACTATCTTGCCGCAACCCGTCTTAGTCTAAATGCCGAGATCGCTGAGCGTACAACTCGGGTGGCAGTGTACAGCCGCGATAACAAAAAGGCCCTGGAGGCTGCCCAGATCTGGGTTGCTCAGGACCCTGATAATCTCGATGCCCATCAAGTGGTCGCCGCACTCCTGATTCGTACAGGGCAGACGGATCTCGCACTCTCCCACCTTGAAAGGGTGGTCAATGGTGGTGGCCTGGGCGAGCAACGCGGTTTTATGCTGGTGACCTCCTTGCTAAGCAAGGAAGAAGACAAGCAGGCGGCCCTGGCCGTTATGGAAAAACTTATCTCACGGCGCAAGGATAATGCCTATGCACTTTATGCCTATGCCCATCTGGCCTACTTGGTCGGAGACTATAAAAAAGCGGAGGATGCCCTTAAGCAATGCAAAGTCATCCGACCGGATTGGATGGATGCCACACTGTTGCAGGCAAACATACTAAGTCGCAAGGGTCAGGAAGAGGCCGCACTCAAGCTCCTGCGGACCGAGCTCACCAGCCATGCAGACGATATTAATCTGCGGTTGTTTTATGCCCGCAAGCTGGTAGATCTCAAAATGCTGGATGAGGCCTACGAGCAATTCACCATCCTGCTCAAGCAGTCCCCTGAACACTCTGACGCCCGTTACGCGGGTGGCTTGCTCGCCTATCGGCTCGGTAAGCTGGACGAGGCCAAGCGACACTTTATGCATCTGGTTAAGTCCAAGATGCGGAGTGATGATGCGCATTTCTATCTTGGCCAGATTGCTGAGCGTGAAGAGGGTAGTGCAACGGCACTGGAGCAGTACGCCCTGGTCAGGGGAGGTGATTATGAGGTTGATGCAAAAATTCGAACTGCGGTACTGATGGCGCGAAATGGACAGTTCGACGAGGCGCACGAACAGTTACGCGAGATCGATACCGACAATACCGATGTGCAGTTGCGGGTGTACATTGCCGAGGGTGAGATCCTGGATCAAGCCAAGGATTATGAAGGGGCCTTTGAGCACTATACCGATGCCCTCGGACAGATGCCGGACAATAATGATTTGCTGTATGCGCGGGCCTTGACCGCAGAAAAGCTCAATCGCACCAGTATTGCTGTGCAGGACCTGCGTGACATCATTGCCCGTGACCCCAATAACGTTACCGCCCTCAATGCCCTGGGTTACACCTTGGTCGATAAAACGACCAAATTGGACGAGGGCCTGGCGTTGATCAAGCGAGCCTACAAACAGAATCCTAACGATGCAGCGATTATCGATAGCCTGGGCTGGGCCTATTATCGCAAGGGCGATTACAAGCAAGCCTTGCAGCACCTTCAACACGCCTTCGGTATTTATAAAGATGCGGAGATTGCCGCCCATCTTGGTGAAGTCCTGTGGGTGAGCGGTGATAAGCGTGGTGCACGCTCGATCTGGGATCAGGCCCTACGCTCAACCCCCACGCACCAGACCTTGCTCGATGTAATCAAGCGCTTCACAAAATGAAGTCCCTGGTAATTGTTGTTCTCACCCTGCTCATTGCCGGGTGCTCTACCCCTATACCGCCGGAACACCCGCTCGACCTGAGCTGGCAGGAAAGAAAACAGGTCCTGTCGCATCTGCGCAAGTGGAATCTGGTCGGGCGTCTCGCCGTCAGAAATGGTAACGATTCCTGGCAGCTTACTCTGCATTGGAGCCAGCAGGGTGATGACTATCGAATGTTGTTAAATGGCCCCTTTGGCGCCGGTCGAGTCAACCTTATCGGTGATACGGCTGGAGTTGTCCTCACAGATGCGGACGGTCATAGATATTATTCGCAAGATGGGGAGTCATTGTTGTTTAATCAGACAGGTATGCGCCTGCCGGTGGGCAACATGCGCTATTGGGTGATTGGTCTGCCTACCCCCGGTTCAAATGACAAGCCCCATATCGATCCCCATGGCCGCATTGCGACGATGCAGCAAGAGGGTTGGTCAATCTCGATGAGACGTTACGTCATCGAACAGGCTATGGAGTTACCTCAAAAGATTTTTATCTCCGGACATGATCTGGAAGTACGTATGGTTGTCGATGAATGGCGGCTGGGGGCCCCCTCACCGGACAGCCCTCTGTTTGAGAATGATGCCAAATCCTGACACGCCAGATCAGAAGCGTCGTCTTTATCTGCGTGTTCTCATCAAGCTGTTAAGCGCCTTGGCCATATTGCTTTTGTTGTGGCCATTCGTGGCGACGCTATACACCACTGAGGCCAACGATCCCCAGGAGAATTTATGGCAGGGCCCCTTTCCACTGACCGGGGTGTTACCAGGGCAACTCAAAATCATTCCGCTGGCCCGGCCGCCTGGCGAGGTCTGGGTCTACCGGCGCCTGCCTGGCGAGATTACAGCCCTTACCACGCCATCGCTGACGCTGGTCGATGCCAACTCCGCCGCTAGCCAACAGCCTCCCTCTGCACGCAATCCCTGGCGCGGCCTGAGCCAGGACTACTTCGTCTTCATCCCCTTCGCGCCACCACGGGGCTGTCGGGTTCGAGCAGAATTCCCTCCCACCCCAACATTTCTGGATACTTGTAGCGGGGCTCGCTACGACCTGGCAGGGAGGGTCTTGTCACTGAATGGGCAGGCCCAGTTAAAAAATCTGCCCGTGCCACCCTACCGAATTTCCACCACTGGCGCCCTGGAGGTGGCCGTTTGGCAACCGGGTGTGCCGTGACGGTTTGCGTTATAGTCGTGCCAGAAAAATAACGGTGTTTCCATGACCTCATTTCCCAGGCGCTGGCCAGCCCCGGCCAAACTTAATCTCTTCCTGCACATTACCGGTCGCCGGGAGGATGGCTACCACCTGTTGCAGAGCGTATTTCAGTTTTTGGATGTCGCCGATGAAGTCGAATTTGAGGTGTTAGCGGATGACCGGATCTATCGCTCCAGCGAGCTCCCCGGAGTCGAGCCTGAGAAAGACCTCGTTGTCCGCGCCGCACGCCTCCTGCAACAGCAGTGTCAAGTCAAGCAGGGTGTATCCATAAATGTAAGTAAACGCTTACCTATGGGGGGAGGTTTGGGCGGAGGTAGCTCTGATGCGGCCACTACCCTGGTGGCATTGAATCAACTGTGGGGGTGTGGGCTTTCGCTTGATGCACTGGCTACCTTGGCACTTACGCTAGGGGCTGATGTGCCAGTGTTCGTCCGGGGAC
>JAHEDA010000031.1 GCA_024641445.1 Gammaproteobacteria bacterium | reverse complement strand
GACCACGATGTCGCCGCCATGTTGCAACGGATGTTGGTTCAGGCCGGATATAACTCGGATATCGCTTATACGGCGGCACAGGCGCGTGAGTATCTGCGCAAGAATCCAAAATCTTATAAATTGGTCACGCTGGATATTCTGTTGCCCGATGAGAGCGGTAAGTCCTTGTTGTCTACTCTGCGGATGGAACCGGCGACTCAGGACCTGCCAGTTCTGGTAGTCTCGGCAGTGGCTGATGAGACACGGCGTGAACTCAATGGTGGTGCAGTAGGTGTGATGGACTGGTTGCAGAAACCCATCGATCAGGAGCGCCTCATCCGCATGGTGCGGCAGGTCGCATCGCCGGGTAAGACGCCGCGCGTGTTGCATGTGGAAGACGAGATCGACGTACATACCATCGTCAAGACCATGCTGCAAGGCGAATGCGATCTGGTATGGGCCAGTTCTTTCTCGGCCTCGAAGGAATTACTCGAGATGGAGGATTTTGACCTGGTCTTGCTGGATATTGGCCTGGCCGATGGCTCAGGCCTTGATCTATTGAGTGTGATTGAAACCAGGGGGCAGCCACCACAGGTCGTGATTTTCTCCGCGCAGGAGGTGACCCCGGAATACGCACAACGCGTAAGCGCGGTTCTGGTGAAATCACGAACCGACCAATCCGCGCTACGCGAGACTATTCTTTCCGCCATACGCGACATATAATCGCCTCAACTTATTACCACCAATACTCGTTAACACCATCCCGCGAGATACCGATCCGAATACCCATGTCGCATCCCCAACCCAAAAATCCCCTGCATGGTATTACCCTGGTCGCGCTACTAACCCGGTTGGTGGAGGTATATGGCTGGGAAGGCCTGGCCCAACGCGTGGACATCAACTGTTTCAAGAAAGACCCCAGCATCAAATCGTGTTTGACCTTTCTACGCAAGACCGCGTGGGCGCGTGAAAAGGTCGAGGCAATCTATCTACAGTTGCCGCAGGATACACTGTAATGGAATTCAGCCTTGAAGGGCGAGAGTTCATTGCACTGAATGATCTTCTCAAGATCACCGGGTTGTGTGACAGCGGTGGTGCAGCCAAGCTGATGATCGCCGCAGGCAAGGTCAAGGTGGGTGGACAGATAGAATTGCGTAAGACCTGCAAGATTCGTAATGGTCAGGTGGTGGAATACGCGGGTGAGCGTATTCAGGTAAGTCAGACAACGAGTGGGTAAGTCGATGAAGATAGTCGTTATCTTTGGGGGAAACAGTACCGAGCGCGATGTCTCCATTGCCAGCGGGGCGCAGGTGTTCCGTGCCCTGCGCGAACGTGGTCATGATGTGGTAGCACTGGATACGGCGAGCGGTGTGTTGGACCGTGATGCGGAACAGGCCTTACTGACCCAGCGTGTCAAGGCGCTGCCACCGTCGTCGCAGGAATTGACCCTGGCGGGTAGCTCTCTGGCCGAATTGGTGGTGCGTTCCAGGGCGACCGGTGCCGAGGTCTTTTTTCTTGCCCTGCACGGAGGCAGTGGTGAAGACGGAACCCTGCAATCACTCTTTGATGCGGCGGGGCTGGTCTATACCGGTAGTGGTCACATGCCCAGCGTCTATGCCATGGATAAGGACGTTGCCAAGCGACTCATGCAACTGGACGGCATACCGACTGCAAAGTGGCTGATGACACCGTGCTCGATAGACGAGGCGCAACAACAACTCGGTATGCCAGTCGTGGTGAAACCGAATAAGCAGGGTTCTACCGTTGGGCTAAGCATCGTGCGCGAGCCCGGTGAATTTGCCGCGGCGGTAGCCCAGGCCCATGTGTTTGATGATGAAGTCATGGTCGAGGCCTTCGTCCCCGGACGTGAATTCACGGTAGGGATTCTCGATGGTCGCGCCCTTGCCGTGGGTGAGATTGTCCTGCGTAACGAGATATTTGATTACGAGAGCAAGTATCAGAGTGGCGGTGCCAGCGAGGTCTTTCCCGCCGACCTCACTGCGGAGCAGACCAGCGTGGTTCAGGACCTGGCCATGCGCGTGCATCAGGCGCTCAAGTTGCAAGATTACAGTCGCATCGACTTCCGCATGGATGCAAAGGGGCGTTTCTGGTGTCTGGAGGCCAATTCACTACCGGGTCTTACCGCAACGAGCCTGTTACCGCAATCGGCCGCAGCGGCGGGGATCAGTTTCCCTGAGTTGTGCGAGCGTATCTGTGAGTTGGCGATTCAGCGACGTAAGCAGAAAATTAGTCTATACACTTAAAATATCAGCCTGCCATTTCCGACTGCACGGGTATGGCAAGGTTTGATCTGGCTACTCTTAAACCTACTCCAAATAACGTGCTTGCCATTCCAGAAATAGTTTATAGGCCTGCGCGTTATATTCTTCCTTAGTTTTAAAGTCCTTCGGCTCCAGGGCATCATAGATATAAAAATTGACATTGCCATTAGGACTGGTCATGACACGCCAGAACATCTGGATAAGCGTATAGGGGTCACGCCACTCAAAACGTTCTTGCGCCTCGTAGTGTATAAATACTGGCAGGATTGGCACCCCGGTCTGAAGTGAGATATCGAAGGCGCCATGACGAAACGAACTGAACAGGCGTCGCCCCTTGCAGCCACCCTCCGGATAGATATTCACATTCTTGCCCTGTTGCAGCGCGTTGATGATCTGCTGTACGGCGCCACGGCGTGACTCACGCTCTTCACGCTTTACATACAAATTACCCGCCGCTACCGTGATGCGTCCGGCGATCCACCAGTCGGCGACCTCGGCCTTGGCAAGCGAGCGCACGGCAAATGCCGCCGGGATGCCGACGTCCTCGAACATCGAGGGGTGATTGCTAATCAGGATATATTGCCCGGGTATTGGTCTGGTGTTCTTCTGATGTAGATGAAAGCTGACGCCCAACGCGTTGACGAAGGTCTTGCACCACAGCCGGTATAAATAGAAGTACCAACCACCTGTAAGTCGGCGGGGTAAAAAGGACAGGCAATAGAGGACCAGAGTAAATACTGCCAACTCCAGCCATGCCAGGGTGAGCCAGAGTATTCGCGCACAAAAGCGTAACAACATCAGATTCCCTTTCTTCCCATTCCGTACGGATAAGCATAGCCAAGAATTAACGAGGTGTATGGCGACAACGTGCCGGACCTGAAACATATCAGGTTTGGGGTGCGGAATGAGTTGCCTTTTAAAGGCCATACGGTATATTTCAGACAGTTTTATCCTTTGTTGAGGTGGCAAGATGCCCGCTATAAAGAACCTTGGAATACTGATGCTGGCGATTTATTTGATCGCAGTGGGGCTGCGCGCCTTTATCAATCTGGGAGAACTACGGCAGATTATCGATGTCCTGGCGATTATCGCCGGGGTGTTATTGTTATTGAATCGCTAACCCTTCGTTGTCGGGAGAATTCGTATGAAACTTTATTTCTCTACATCCTCACCCTTTGTCCGCAAGGTGAATGTCTGTGCTATTGAGCTGGGTCTGGATAAAAAAATTGAGCGTATCCTCACCAACCCCTGGGTAGATAATGCCGGTCTCCTGGCAGACAACCCCCTCTCCAAGGTACCAACACTGGTGACGGATGACGGCATGGTGATCTATGACTCCCCCGTGATCTGTGAATACCTCGATAGCCTGCACAATGGCGACAAGCTCATCCCTGCCAGCGGGCGTGAGCGTTGGGAGGTGCTGCGTCTACAGGCCCTTGCGGATGGGCTGACCGAGGCGGCGGTGTTGCGTTTTTTGGAGCGTAGTCGTGATGTCACACTCCGCTCTGCCGATTTCGAGGCCAAACAAAAGGCCGCAGTGCAGCGCGCACTGACCTACCTGGAGCAGCAGGCATTGGGTTGGGGTGAGAGCCTCAACGTAGGTGTCGTTGCAGTGGCCTGCGCCCTAGGTTATCTGGACTTTCGCTTTGCCGATGAACCCTGGCGTGAGGCGTGTCCTGCACTGACGGGTTGGTTTGGCAAGATGATGCAGCGAGACTCCTTGGCGACGACGCTGCCCAAGCCCATGCCGGCCTGATCGTCTATACCAATTATATAGGGCAGACAGTCTTTCCATTCCGGGTGCTGCAGGCTAGGATAGCCTCAGGGTGTTTAGTGGCCGGAGGCGGTATGAAGACGAATATTTTGTTTGCGATGGTATTGATTCTCGCCGGGGCGGCGATGATCGCTTGGGGATATAACGTCTCCCAAACCCTCGGTTCACAATTTACCCAGGCCTTCTCGGGCACCCCCTCCAACAAGGCGATGTGGTTGTATGGCATCGGCATTGCGTTGGCACTGCTTGGCGTGTGGCAGTTCCGGCGCAAATAATCCTGGCCTTGTCTTCGTGAGCGTGATTCTTATTCGCTGAAACACACTTTATGTCGAGACAACTTGTCCCCGTTTGGTTGCAATCGGCCCAACTGGCACTGACGATATCAGCGCTGTTTTGGGCGGGTAACTTTGTCGTGGGTCGTGCCCTGCGCGTGGTCGTTCATCCGGTGCACCTCAACTTCTGGCGCTGGTCCATCGCCTTGTTGATTCTCCTCATACTCAGCGCAAGCGAACTGCGCCGGCATGGGGCAGTGGTGCGGCGAAATCTGGGACTAATCCTGTTGCTGGGGCTAACGGGCGTCGGCGGTTTTCACACCCTGGTCTACATGGCCTTGCAGAGCACCCCTGCCCTGAACGCACTCCTGTTTCTCTCCCTCTCTCCCGTGATGATCTTGGTGGGGAGTTGGTTAGTGCTGGGCGAGGCAATGTCGGGACGAGTGATTGCCGGGGTGGTGTTATCGTTGTTGGGTGCCGTCACACTGCTGGCGCGTGCTGACCTGAGCGTACTAATAAACCTGGGGTTTAGGCGCGGCGACATTTGGATGTTGATCGCAGTGGTCTTATGGTCGAGCTATACCCTGTTACTTCGGCGGCGTCCCGCCGATCTGCCGCCGCGTTCACTCCTGACCGTGACCACGCTTGCCGGTCTGCTATGGATGACACCGTTCTACGTGTTGACGTTCCACGGCGCCAGCATGCCCTGGCATGATGGCGCGATGTTGGCGGCACTTGCCTATGTCAGTGTCGGCGCATCGATCATTGCCTTTCTCTTCTGGAATTATGGTGTCGCCAAACTGGGCCCAGCACGGGCGGGACACTTTCTGCATTTGATGCCCCTCTTCGGCGCCGCCTTGTCTTATCTGTTATTGGGGGAGCAGGTCCACCCCTATCACCTTATCGGCGGAGCATTAATCTTCGGAGGGATCGCCCTCGCCAATTATTCCCGGCGCATTTATCCGCATTAAGCCTTGCTCACCCACATGGCAATATCCAGCAGAAGTTCCGGGAGGTAGAAATGAATATTATTGATCCCGGTCATCGAGGCTGAAACAACCCAGACTTAGCCTTGTCTGATGGGTGCGATATGTGTGCCTAATTTGGAGGTTTGAAATGAAATTACATAAGGTAGTGGGTGGATTGTTGTTGGCACTGGCTCTGCCAGCGGGCGTTGCCCTGGCCGAGTCGGGCCATGGTATGGGCATGATGGAACATGAAGGCGCGGGTTGTGGCCATACGCGCATGATGGGTGAGGGAATGATGGGTGCTCACATGATGGGCCACGGCATGATGAATCAATACATGATGAGCGGTCCAATCATGCGTCTGGGCCTGAGCGAGGCGCAGCGTGAACAGATCCGTACATTGCAACACAAGATGGAGAAGGACCATCTCTCACACATGAGCGAGATGCTGGACCTGCGGTATGAGATGCAGGGTCTGATGGAACAGGAGAAGCCTGACCCCAAGGCCGTTGGCAAACTGGCCGAAAAGCGTTTTCAGATTGAGCGGCAAATGATGGAAGAGGGAATAACCAGCCACAATGCCATGATGGACGTCCTGACCAGGGAACAGCGTGATGAATTGAAAAAGGGTGAGCCTGCTCGTGAAATGCACCAGCACATGAATGAGTAGGTGTTTACCTCTGGGAGTACGACGGGGCCGTTGCGACGGCCCTTTTTTATTGTCCCCGATGGTCTCGGGGTTATTTTGTAGAACATAGCCCTGCTGGATAATTTAACTCGGTGACCTGGCTGCCGATAAGACGGGGACAATAAAGAGAGCAGAGGCGTTACCATGGAGTACCCGAATTGCCTGACCTACGGTTTTAATCAATCCCGCATCGATGAAATGTTGAGCCTGCTCTCACTAGGTGAGCGGGATAGTGAACTGGCGCATCAGCTGCAAAAGACCGTCATTCTGCCCAACCTGTTTGAGATCATCGAGGAATTTTACAATTACCTGCAGCTGCATCGTGAGTACCGTGAATATTTTCAGCCCGGTGAGCAGTTGTCGCGTATGGTCAATGCGCAAGAGTCTTATCTGCGCACACTGGGGATCAATTTTCGTTCCCCGGATTATTTTGAGGACCGCCTAAACATCGGCATTATCCATAACAAAATTGGCCTGCCACCACGTCTGCATGAGTGTGCCTATTCGCAACTACGGCAGTTGATTGCCGAGCATATCCCCAAGGAGCTTGAACGTGAAGACCGACGCTCTATTCGGCACTTCATGGACCGCATCCTCTCACTGGACATGGCTCTTGCACTTGAAAGCAATTACCAGAGTCGTATTGATGTCATGCAGGCCTCTATCAACGAGCTGGAGGCGGCACAGGAACGTCTGCGCAAACAGTCGGCAATGGATCTGTTGACAGGCGCCGCCAGTCGGTCGGCAATCCTTGGCTTTATTCAGGAACGCCTGGCTGGTACCAATACCAGCGGCGAGACCTTTAGCATCGCCATGTGTTCCCTGGATAATCTGAAGGATGTGAATGATAAATATGGTCACCTGGTCGGTGACCTGGTGTTGAAGAAGGCGGTGGACAAGATCCTCCCCTCCATTCGTAAAACAGACATGCTGGGCCGTTATGGTGGCGCAGAATTCATCATTGCCCTGCGTGGCGTAGATACCCATAGCGCCCGCCGTGTCATGGGGGGTATATCAGACAAGTTTCGTGCCGATCGCATTGTCGTGAAGGACCAACACATCGACATCAAACTCAATCATGGCATTGCCACGGCGGTGAAGGGGGATGCACTGCCAGCCTTGCTGGCGCGCGCGGACTCGGCCTTAAAGGCCGAGATGCGCTAGGTAGTTGATGGTTAGTGGCAATTAGCTAAATTACAGATTTATCCGGCCAGACCTGGCAATAAATCCTTTAGTCCGTTGGCAATAAACTCCACACCAATGGCAGCGATGATCAATCCCATCAGCCGGGTAATGATG
Source organism: Gammaproteobacteria bacterium (assembly GCA_024641445.1). GTDB lineage: Bacteria > Pseudomonadota > Gammaproteobacteria > UBA6429 > Thiohalophilaceae > JAHEDA01. Next base: position 8,062 of record JAHEDA010000031.1, on the reverse strand, counting down.
TTGATGCCCGTATGCCCCAGCACCCTGGTGACGAAGGGGGCGAGTCGGAAGCTTGCCCAGACGAGAATGGCGATTAGCAGGATGCTGCCAATCCCTGCTGCATAGTGGCTGATGCCGTGACTGCGGTGGGCGAAGACGATGGCGGTACTGATGGCGCCTGGGCCTGCCAGCAAGGGGATGCCCAGGGGCACAACAGCGACCTCGTTTTTATCGGCCGCGTCACGCGCCTCATCATCGGTGTGTTTCGCCGGGCTCATGCGTGCGTGCATCATGGAGATGGCGATGAGGAGGACCAGGATGCCACCACCGACACGAAACGACGCGATGGAGATGCCAAAGAATTGCAGCACGGTCTCACCGGTCAAGAGTGCGGCGATGAGTACCGCACCCACGACGGTAGCGGTTAGCCTGCGGGTGTGGGCCTTTTGCAGCGGGGTGTATTGTTCGGTAAGACTGATGAACAGTGGTACTGCACCGATCGGGTTGACAATAGACAGCAGCGCGGCAAAGAATTTCAGGTACTCCGTCCAGTCCATTCGGCATATACCTTTCTGATGCGTGGGAGAGAATCGAGGATAACCCATCGTCTAAAGGCTGTACATTCCTGGGAATCCTCGCTGCTGCGAGGGTCTGCACAGTTTGAGTTGTCGGACTCAGCTATGCTCCACAAAAATTAGAAGTGAGGGAGGTGACTATGCCTGCATACAAGGCTGTTGTGATGGGTCAGGACTTTCAGTTCCTGATTGACGAGGATGAGCAGTTAGTGGATTTTTTTCGTACCCTTTATCTTGAGGCGGCAGATCACGTAATTGCCGCACAGCAGGCACTCGCACAGGTCACGGGTGAATTGCGTGCGGCGGCCATGCTGGATGAAAACGATAAGATGCTACAGCAAATTCATATCGATACCCTGCAACAAGTTGAGCACATCGAGGGGTGGGAGGATGATGGCGATTTTGTCTGGTATCTACAGGAAAGCGAGCTGGAAGACTCTTTGGAATAGTCCCTCACTAAACGCCCTGGCCCGAGCACCCCTGCAAGGATGCGTCTATCAGGCCACCTTCTATATACGCCATGCTGGCGTGGTTTTTACCGCTACTTTGTGGGTCCTGAGTCCATTCGATATGCTAGGGTAAGGGACTATATGAGCGGGGGGTAGCATGCAGGATAATCAAGTGCTGGTTAAGATTCTCACCGATTACGCCATCCCATCCGCCGAGGCCCTGAGTGCACTCCTGCTGGGTACGGTGGTTTATTATCTCTATGTGCGGATGGTGAATCGTGTTGCCGCAGCAGGTTACATCCCTCTTGTCCTGCGCAGTGCGCTGATTTCGATCGCCAGGATATTACTCTTTACCATTGTGACGCTGCTCGGCCTGGGATTTTTTGGCGTCTCGGTGGCGACCTTCTGGGCGGCACTCTCCGGGGTTTTGGTCATGGTAGGGGTCGGCTTTGTCGCCATGTGGAGTGTCTTGAGCAATATTTTTTGCGCGGTACTCCTGGCGGTGTTTGCACCCTTTCGAATCGGTGATGAAATCGAGATCCAGGACCCTGCGGCCACCGCGACACTGCGGGGTCGTGTGATCGGGATTGACATGATGTTCGTCAGTCTCAGCGATGCCTCGGCGGAGGGGGTCATTGTACGGGTCCCGAATAATCTCATCTTCCAGAAATATGTGCGTTGTTGGCCGGGTTCGGGCACGCATTCCCTGCGACATTTTCTGTCCCACGATCGTAGCAAGACGGTAGACTGATACCTCACCTCAGACGAAGGAGCTAAGCAATGCAACAACGCCTGTATATGTACCGCTGGGAGGCCGCGCGCACCGGCATCACCTTTGGCTCGGCCCTGGCGATAGCTGTTTCATGGAGCGTCAATAAATCCATCCTGTGGGCCATTATTCATGGGCTACTGTCATGGATATACGTAATTTATTACGCCCTGTTTGGTTAAAAGGGGGCGATTCGCGGGGTTCAGCTTGCTGTAGTTGGGGGCTTTTATTACTATCTGGCGGATAATTGCCTGTTTGGTGTGGTGGACGGAGAGAGATGAATATTGCGGATTGCTTCATGCGCTGTAGCGCCAACCTCTTGGTGCGCAAACAGGATGCAGTGGAGCAGCGTCAACAGACCCTGATGCGCAGTTTGAATAAGGTATTCTGGCAAGAGACCCCACGTATCGACTACAGTTTCTTCTTTGGCAGTTACGGCCGCAATGCCGCCTGCCGTGAGACCGCTGTCCTGGATGTCTTGTTTGTCTTGCCGGATGAGAGTTTTCAGCAGTTGCGGACCGGCGATGCCGAGGTCCTCAACAAATTTCGTTCCGCCACGGCCGCGTTGTTTCTTGATGCCAAGTGCGTACTCGAGTCAGCTCAGGTCGCGCTGACCTTTCGCGATGATATCCATTTTCGCGTCTATCCAGCACGGCTGGAGCGCAACGGTACCTACAGTTTTTACCACCCTGAGCTCGGTGAGGTGAAGGGCTATGATCTACGTGGCGAGATGGCGGCCTTCCACGAGATGAATAAACAGACCAACAGCAATCTGATGCACCTGGGGCGCTTGTTGCGCGCCTGGCGAAGCAAGGCCTCATTGCAGACTCACTCCCTGGCCCTGGATGCCCTGGCCTATGATTTTATTCGTAACTGGGAGCAGCGCGACCGTAGTTTTATGTATTACGATTTTATGTGCCGCGACTTTTTTACCTATCTAGCGACCAGGGCCACTAATAATCCGAGTATTACCGTACCCGGAAGCAAGTTCAGCATGAATATTCCCACGCAGCTCGTTGCGGCGGCCAGCGCCGCAGCAGTATTGGCCAATGAGGCCATCGACGAAGACAAAAAGACCCAGACGCGACGGGCCAGACTGTGCTGGCATCAAATCTTTGGTGAATACTTTCCCACCTAATCCGCACGCAGCGTTACAAGGATTCACGTTATGAGCAGGACATGGCGATATTGCATGATTCTGATGGTGTTTCTTATGCCGCTTGCCGCCAGTGGGATCGTCATTATGGACAAGGTGCATTTTGATATCGCAGATATGGGCTACAGCGGTGAAGCAAAGCTGGCGCCGAGCCTGGCCTTGGGTAAGCGATACCTCGCGCGGCAGTGTTGAAATACAACAGCAGTGGCGGTGGCCCAGCGCGATAAATTTGATAATGCTGGGCGCGGAAGATGGCGAGGACGCAGGTGTGAAAAATCTCGAAAGTCGTTTTATTCATCTTCGACATAGTCATGCCATCGATCCCGGTCTTGCCTGGGAGGTCTTTGCGCAGGTATAAGAAGACGTGTTCTCGCGACTCTCCTTGCGTGGCCTGTTGGGGGCAATGGTAGCCTTAAGGCGGGCATTGAGATATCGTTTTAACAGGCTGAGAGATATGAGATATCTCCGATATTTAGCGCCGTGCCCCTGCTGCAGACTATACTTGGCGGAGACATGGAATACAGGGCCAACCAGGAAAGAGGGGGTGGCAGTGGAAAAAAGAAAACACCAACGAATCAGATACATGCGTAGGGTCTCGGTCCGCAACACCCTGGGTGAGACACTTACGCTGGATGTCCTGGATTACTCTATGGGTGGTATGGCGCTGGTAAGTCGCAAGCCATTTGATCAGGGTGAGGTCTTGCAGCTTGATACGATGATGACCCTGGATGGTGAACGTCGGCAGATGGATATCAAGGCGGAGATTCGCTATGTCAGGTGTCAGTCTGAGGAATATACATTGGGCATTGCCTTCATCTAGGTGGTGGAGCAGGAGTCGTGCATGAGCAAGGAACGTCGGATTTATTCCCGCTCGGAGCTGCCGGGCAAGGTATTATTGAACCACCCCTCTCACGGCGAACAGGTATTGGTGGTGCGTAATCTTTCCAATGGGGGTCTGCTGTTGGAGGCTACCCTGGATATCTGTCCACCCATCGGCGCCACGGTCGAGGTTCAATTTATTGGTCTTGAAGAGAAAGGTCCAGTGATTAAGGTGCGGGTTATTCGCATCGATAGCCAGGGTCTGGCACTTAGCTACATCTAACTGAGGTTTATTATGCGTAGTCTTGTCTTGTGGAGTAGTGTGTTCCTTCTTTCCGCGTGTACCTGGGTGGACCTCAATACATCGGGTGAGAGGGTGAGTGTGGTTACCGCTGAACTGGCGCAGATGTGCCGACCGGTGGGCAAGGCCCACGCCCAGGTCATGGATACGGCGGCAGGTTTTAAACGCAGTGCCGAGAAGGTGGCCAAGGAGTTGGAGACTATCGCCCGAAATACCGCAGCTGATCTGGGTGGCAATGCCATTGTGCCGGTCTCGCCGGTTGTGGATGGCAAGCGGGACTATGATGTGTTCCAGTGTAGTGTGCCTCCCACGAAATAGGCATAATATCAGGCACCGGGAGACTCAAATCATTCTTCCCCCAGCGAGTTGAGGGTAACCCAAGGTGACAAACCTCATCATGGATGAGAAACGCAATCAACGCCGTAACTCGGTGCGCGCGCGCCTGCGCATTAGTCACACCAAGATCGGTCAGATCGAGGGGTGGTCGCGCAATATCACTGATAAGGGCCTTTTTGCCGAACTGCTTGAGATCCCCAAGCTGCCCATTGGTGCGCACATTCGCCTGCAGTTACTGGACTCGGTCTCACCCGAGTTAACCTTCAATACTCGCGTGGTCAGGGTTGAGCGCGATGGTCTGGCCCTGGTGTGGGTGGACTATGAACAGGATGGCCAACGCTTTCCAGCGACGAATCTGCAACAGCATATGCGTGAACTGGCCAGGTCAAAGACCAAACGTAAAACCAATTAAACCTGCCAGCCCCTCGTTTATTCACTAGCATCATGTTCGTTGCCAGACTCACAGACTAATCGACATAGGGTCCGTACTGACTGATCGGTTCCCCGTGCGGCATGCCCATGCACCACATCACACGGCTATCATGAAGTGCATAGAAGGCGAGTCGTTCCAGGCCCTCGACCAGCATGGCATCGCCGGAATTCAGTATCTGTTCATCACACTGTACTTGTCCCGATACCACAAAGATCAGGCCGCGAAAGCCTGCGTGGATGTCTTCATCGAAATGCTCACCACCGGGGAGTTGAATATCCAGATAGTGCACCGGTGTCAGTAATTGTAGCGGCGAGCCTTCACCCACGATCACACGCAAGCGAGCCTTACCACGCATGAGCTCAGGGATATCATTGGCATTGACCTGTTGATAGGCGGGTTCGACTTGCTTGAGACGCTTGGGCAAGTTGATCCATAGCTGAATACCTGTGGTCGCGCCCTCACTTGTGGGCATCTCTGAGTGCCGAATCCCGCTCCCGGCGGTAAATCGTTGTGCCCCGCCAGGCAGGACAGTGGACTCATTACCCAGATTGTCCTTGTGTTGCATGGCGCCACCAAAGAGATAGGTGATGGCCTCAAAACCCCGATGTGGGTGGGTGGGAAAGCCGGTGCCAGGTTCCAGCAAAAAATTGTCCCAGAGCACAAAGGGGTCGAAGTTCATGCGCCCGGCGCGGATCGGGAACAGGCGCCTCACCTCGGCACCATCACCCTCGCCAGTGGTGATGGCCTGCATTACACGCAGGCTGGGTGTTGTTACAGCGATACCACTCATACGAAACGCCCACGGTCGTGGGTCTGCCACAGGTCTTGCCATGGCCCCTGCGGCACGATGCGGGTGGGGTTAATCTGATAGTGACTGTGGTAGTAGTGATACTTGATGTGATCCATATGGGTGGTCTCGGCGATACCCGGGTGCTGATAGAGCTCCAGCATGAAATTAAACAGGTTTGGATAATCAATGATGCGCTGGTGATTGCACTTGAAGTGGCCGTAATAGACTGCGTCAAACCGAATCAAGGTGGTGAAGAGGCGCCAGTCGGCCTCGGTGATCTGTGTGCCGCAGAGATAACGTTGTTGTGCCAGGCGAGACTCAATAATCCCCAGGGCATCGAACAACTCACCAAAATGTTTCTCATAGGCAGACTGAGTCTGGGCAAAGCCTGTCTTATAGACGCCGTTATTGATCCTGTCATAGATTAGAGCGTTTATTGTATCGATCTCTGTGTGTAACTCTTCCGGGTAATAATCCTGACTATTTCCAGTGAGGTGGTCAAAGGCATGATTGAACATGCGAATGATCTCGGACGATTCATTGTTAACGATAGTCTGTCGCTGTTTGTCCCACAGAATCGGTACCGTGACGATACCGCTATAGTCTCGGTCCGCCCTGGCGTAGAGTTCATTTACATAACTCAGGTTATAGAGGGTGTCGCCGGTCGTGCCGACGTAATCCTGCGCGAATGACCAGCCCTTGTCGCCCATGTCCGGGTGAACGACGGAGATACTAATCAGGTCTTCCAGGCCCTTGAGGTGGCGAAAGATCAGGCTGCGGTGCGCCCAGGGGCAGGCGTGTGAGACATAGAGGTGATAGCGACCGGCCTCGGCCGCAAAGCCGCCCTCACCACTTTGCCCCGGTGTTCCATCGGGGGTGATCCAATTTCTGAATTGAGAATCGAGCCGTACAAATTCACCTGCCTGGGTCTCGTGTCCCAACCAGTCATCGCTCAGACGTCCCTGTTTCATCAAGCTCATGCGAAATCCCTTGGTTGTATTTTTAAAAGTACGAGGGGGTTATAACACCCCCTCGTATAGAGTTCAGTGCCTAGTTCTTTTTACGCAGACTACACAGGCTGAAGGGGCCGGGGCCATAGACGGCCAGGGTCAAGAGACCGCCAGTGATGGACAGATTCTTCAGGAACATCACCATTTGCATCTGGTTCGCGAAATCGCGGTGGAAGATCAGGGCGGCAACGATGGTGAATACTGCCAGGGCATAAGATATCCAGCGTGTCTGTACGCCGAGGATCACGGCCAGACCGCCGCCGATCTCCAGCAGGATGACGAGGGGTAGCAGCATGCCGGGGACCCCCATGGCCTCCATATAACCCTGGGTACCGGCGTAACCGGCACCGAGCTTACCGAGGCCACCGAGCAGAAAGATGAGGCCGAGCAGAAAACGACCGAGGACGGGGATGAATTTCTTTTCCATGTGAACACCTTGTGAGTTAGTTGTAGTGGCGCTAGTATCGTTACGAATTATTCGATAATAAAGTCGAAAATATCGCTTAAATAGATTTAAAGGTTCGATATGAAAGCACCGAGAGTCTCCCTGGATCAGTGGCGCGCCTTTCTTGCCGTGGTGGATGGGGGCGGATTTGCCCAGGCCGCCGGGCAGATGCACCGTAGCCAGTCGACCATCAGTTATGCCGTGGCCAAGTTGCAGGAGCAGCTGGGTCTGACCCTGTTTGTGCAACAGGGGCGACGCGCGGTGCTGACGGAGGCCGGGCAGGTACTCCTGCCCCGCGCCCGACGTGTCATGGCCGATGCGGCCGAGTTAGAGGGCCTGGCTGAGACCATTGAGCGTGGTTGGGAACCCGAGATCCAGTTGGTCGTTGATGCCGCCTTTCCCTCGTATAAATTGATTCAGGCCCTGCGGGCCTTCGCCCCCTTGGATCGGGGCACGCGAGTACAGTTGCGTGAGGTCATTTTGAGCGGGGCAGAGGATGCACTACACAGTGGTGAGGCGCACCTGGCCATCGCGGCGAATGTTCCGCAGGGTTGGTTGGGGGAGGAATTGTGTGAGGTCGAGTTTATCGCCGTCGCCCACCCCAACCACCCATTGCATGAATTGGGTCGCCCCTTGACCCAGGATGACCTGGTACGCGAGACCCACGTGGTGATTCGCGACTCCGGTATCACGCGCAAACAGGATGCCGGTTGGCTTGGTAGCGAACACCGCTGGACCGTCTCCAATCTAAATACTGCCGTGACCTTTATCAGCCATGGCCTGGGGTTTGGCTGGTTGCCCCGTCACGGGATTGAGCCTCAGTTAGAAGAGGGGCTTCTGTTGCCCTTGTTGCTGCGCGAGGGGCAGGCCTATCACCGTCACCTCTATCTGGTCTACGGTCACCCGGAACAGATTGGACCCGCTACGCGACAACTGGCCGAGTTGATCTCAGAGGTGATGCGGCCGACGGGGATCGTCTAAACGGCTGTGCTACTATCAC
>JAHEDA010000261.1:944-4038 GCA_024641445.1 Gammaproteobacteria bacterium | reverse complement strand
CGCCTCGATCCAGGCGCGCGACTACTCCAAGGACTTTCCGATCATCCTCACCTCCGGACGACTGGTGGAATACGAGGGTGGTGGTGACGAGACGCGTTCCAATCCCTGGTTGGCGGAGTTACAGCAGGAGATGTTTGTCGAGGTGCATCCGCGCGATGCCAACAACGCCGGCATCAAGGCCGGTGATGACGTCTGGGTCGAGGGACCCGAGGGTGGCAAGGTGCGCGTCAAGGCGATGATTACGCGCCGTGTCGGCGCCGGTGTCGCCTTTATGCCCTTCCACTTCGGTGGGCACTTCGAGGGCAAGGACCTGCGCGACAAATATCCATCCGGTTCGGACCCGATCATTCTGGGTGAGGCCGCTAACACGGCGATGACCTACGGGTACGACTCGGTTACACAAATGCAGGAGACAAAAGCGTCTCTGTGCCGTATCACAAAAGCCTGAGCGCGGGAGGAATAGATCATGGCACTGATGAAATTTTATTGTGACGCTGAACGCTGTATCGAATGTAATGGTTGCGTGACAGCATGCAAAAACGAGAATGATGTCCCCTGGGGTGTAAACCGACGTCGGGTCGTTACCATCAAAGATGGTGAGCCCGGTGAGCGATCCCTGTCCGTGGCGTGTATGCACTGCGCGGATGCACCCTGTGCCGCCGTCTGTCCGGTGAATTGCTTCTACACCACCAAAGACGGTGTGGTGTTGCATAACAAGGACCTCTGTATCGGTTGCGGTTATTGCTTCTACGCCTGTCCCTTCGGCGCACCGCAGTTCCCCACCGTGGGTGCGTTCGGTTCGCGCGGCAAGATGGACAAGTGCACCTTCTGCGGTGGTGGGCCGGAAGAAGACTTGAGCGAGGCGGAGCGTACCAAGTATGGTTCCAATCGTTTGGCCGAGGGCAAGCTACCCCTGTGCGCCGAGATGTGTTCCACCAAGGCCTTGTTGGCAGGCGATGCGGATGTGCTCTCGGGTATCTACCGCAAGCGCGTGATTAACCGTGGTGCAAGTGTTCTTGATTGGGGCGTGTCCTATCAGAATGCAACACTGAAGGTACCTGGTGGTGCGCCGGGTAAGGCCAAGTAGAGTGACATTCAATAATCTCACTGTAGCGACTCAGGTGTCTCCGACGCGGGGCACCTGGGTGCACACTTTGCCGAAGGTAGAGACACAATGACAAACATCGAGACCAAACGCCTGCGCATGCGAAAAATGCTCTCATGGAGCGCGTACACCCTGTTGCTGATAGTGTTGCTACCGCTCATCCCGTATGGCTTACAAGCGGCGAGCGACAACGGCGAGGCGGCGAGTCAAGCGCGGGTAAATCCAATCGAGGTGCCGAGCCCCGGTGCGGAGCTGTGGCGCAATGTGCGGCAACGCGATGCTGAGTACACTGGAATCACGCAGGTTAAGGGCGTGGACACCGGTACCCTGATCAACGCGGCGGGTGAGGACTGGCGCCTGTTTCGCATGCAGACCTTGATACCTTATGGTGCCATTCTGATGGGCTTGATCCTCGCGGCCATCCTGGCCTTTTATGTTACGCGAGGCAGCGTGAAGATCCCTGGCGGCTTTTCCGGCAAGAAGATCCTGCGCTTTACCATGAGTGAACGCATGGTGCACTGGGCCACCGCCGGATTGTTTTGGTTATTAGGTGTGACGGGTCTGACCCTGCTGTATGGGCGATTTGTTTTGATACCGTTGTTTGGCTTGGACGGTTTCTCCGTGACGGCATCCGCCTGCAAGGAGATCCACAATCTGTTTGGACCGCTATTCCTGTTTGCCATGATCGCCCTGGTGGTCACCTTTATAAAAGATAATTTCTTTGTGCGCGGTGACGGGACCTGGTTGTCCAAACTCGGTGGTCTCTTTGGCGGACACGTCAGCGCCGGGCGTTTCAACGCCGGTGAGAAGATGTGGTTTTGGATTGCCACCTTGCTGGGTTTCGCCCTGGTCATCACGGGCCTGATCCTCGATTTTGCCGTCTTTGGTCAGGGGCGCGTGGTGATGGAACTGTCGCACGTCGTGCATGGCCTCTCGGCGGTGGTGATGATCGCGGTCTCCTTTGGTCACATCTATCTCGGCACGGCAGGCATGGAGGGAAGTTTCTCCAGCATGGCCAATGGCTATGTCGATGAAAACTGGGCCAAGGCGCATCATGACCTGTGGCTGAAGGAGGGTGTCCATCCTACCGAAACCAAGCCGTGGCACAAATCGACAACGGGTGGACCCGCCGGGGCTCCGCGCTAAATCTCTGTTGAAGACAAGACCACGCCTCCCTCCGGAAGACGATTCCAAGGATGGGAGAAGGTACGACCACATGGCCGTGTGAGGTAGTGTCGAGTCGGGGATAGAGACCGAGAACAATGCAGGAGCAATTGTCGAGAGTGATACACGGTGCATGATAACAGCACTGCGTAGCCTGCGATTCGCCGAACCGCCCCTTCTCCCTCCGGGAGAAGGTGGGGATGAGGGGAACGAATATCATTCTTTTGAAATGAATAACTTGTTATTCACAATCATTTAGATGGAGTAACGCATGTTTGTGCGTCTGGTTGATGGTATTTTCTGGGACATCTCACTGATAATCTTTCTGCTCGGGATTGCCTGGCGAATCTTCTCGGTGTTTCGCTATGGTCGACGTCGCGACCTGTCCCCGGCGCGTGACTCGGCCAGCGGGGGTGCGATGCGCGCGATGTTGGGGCGATTTCTGCCGCGACACGAGATCGCCTCCAAGATAAATCTGCATGTCATCGCCGGTTATCTGTTTCACGTCGGTCTGTTTGTGTTGCTGTTGTTTGCGCTGCCGCACGTCAAATTCGCCTCGGAGCATGTGCTAGGGTTTGGCTGGCCTGCCATGCCACATTGGGCCTTCATCATCTCGGCCCAGGCCACCTTTATCGGACTGCTCATCCTATGGCTACATCGCGTTATGCACCCGGTGACGCGCCTGATTTCGAGGACGGGTGACCACGTCGCCACTGGCCTGGTCTTTCTGGTGGTGTTGAGTGGTTGCATGGCACTGCTGCAATCCTCCACGGGGCTGCGGGTGACGCATCGATTTACGGTGGAGCTGCTCATGCTGTATTTCCC
>JAHEDA010000261.1:0-934 GCA_024641445.1 Gammaproteobacteria bacterium | reverse complement strand
CGGGCCTATACCGGAGCCTGGTTTGGTCGGCGCGGTGTGAAGGCATAAACCATGAAGGATGCTGAGTGAAATGAGTACTGCATTGGAACGTGGTATTGATGCCCTCAAGGGGCAGATTGACGCGCGCGTGGAGTCTTATCTCTCCAGTTGCGTGCATTGCGGTGTCTGCGCCGAGGCCTGCCTGTTTTACACCGAGACCCTCGACCCGCACTTTACACCGATCTATAAGACTGAACCCCTGCGCAAGGTCTGGCAGCAGACCCATACCTTCTGGGGCCGACTCGCCACGCGCATGGGACTGGGCCATCGTATGACCGAGGCGGACCTGTCTGACTGGGAGGAGCTGGTCTACGATAGCTGTACCCTATGTAGCCGCTGTTCCATGGTCTGCCCGATGGGGATCGACATCGCTTATATGATCCGCAAGGTTAAGGAGGGGATGGCGGCGGCCGGATTCGTCCCCAGAGATTTGCAGGCGGCGGGTAAGCGAGCGCTGGAATTTGGCAGCCCCATGGGACTTACCAGCAAGAGCCTGCGCGCTGCGATCACCGAGCAGGAAAAGGCCATCGGCATGAGTATCCCCCTGGACGTGCAGGGTGCCGACTACCTCTGCATGCTGTCATCGAATGAGGTGGTGGCCTACCAGGAATTTATTGGTTCGATCACACGCATCTTTGCCAAGGCCGGGGTGTCGTGGACCCTGAGCAGTGATTACTTCGAGGCCACCAACACCGGCGTGCAGATTGGTGATAGCAGTATCGCCGCTGAGCTAAGCGGCCGTATCGTCGCGGCAGCGGAAAGACTCAAGGTAAAATATGTGATCAGCCCGGAGTGTGGCCATGCCTATAGCACGATCCGCTGGGATGCGCCCAACTTCTTGCATCGTGAGCTCCCCTTCAAGGTCGTGCATATCATGGAGTTGCTGGACCAACTT
>JAHEDA010000260.1 GCA_024641445.1 Gammaproteobacteria bacterium | reverse complement strand
TCAAAGATGAATCCGTCGAGGCAATTGGAAATAAAGATGCCAACCACTTTATCATCAAAGATTGAATAGCCGCGCGTTGGTATCTACTGAAGCTCACTTACGAACACCCTCTAGATAATTATTCGGCTTGTGACGGAAATGGGCCCAGCACATGCGTTTCACACACGCTTATTGACCTGGCTCAATGCAATTACGCAGATGAGACGGTAGATTGCGCATCATAGGTGTTGCCGAGGCAGTAGTAAGGTCGCCCCAGAGGGAACCATGGCTCAACTCACATTCTACGGTGCGACCCAACAGGTCACTGGCTCCTGTTACCTGCTCCAGACCGACCGTTCCCAGGTCCTGTTGGAGTGCGGTATGTATCAGGGGCATTTTCAACTTGAGAAACAAAACCGCGAGCCCTTCCCGTTTGAGATCAAGGGGCTGGATGCAGTGGTCATCTCGCATTCACATCTCGATCACTGCGGATTATTGCCCAAACTGGTTAAGGCGGGTTATCAAGGACCGATCTACATGACCCCCGCGGCACATGACTTGATGGAGGTAATGCTAAAAGACGCCGCGCATATTGAACAAAAAGACACTGAGTGGGAAAACCGTCAGCGCGAACGCTCTGGCAAGGACCCTGTAGAACCCCTGTTTACCCATGAGGATGTGGACGATACCCTGCTCGCGCGCGAGCAGCTCGATTATGCCCAGCAACTCAAGATTACCGACGACATCACCCTGACCTACCACGATGCTGGTCATATCCTTGGCTCGGCGATTGTCGAATTCAAGATCATGGACAAGGGTACGCAGAAGTCCCTGGTATTCTCCGGTGACCTTGGCAATCGCAAGGAGGCCCTATTACGCGACCCTGCCATATTGAAACAGGCGGATGTTCTGTTAATGGAATCGACCTACGGCGACCGCAACCACCGTTCGCTTGAGGACACCTTGTTTGAGTTACAGGATGCCCTCAATGAAGCCCATCGTTCCGGCGGCAACGTACTCATCCCGTCTTTTGCCGTGGGCCGGACCCAAGAAATCTTGTACTGGCTAGGCAAGTTTCAACAGCAGGGTAAACTGGGGCAGTCACAGATATTTCTCGACAGCCCCATGGCCATCGCCGCCAATGAGATTTACATCCGTCACCTGAATCTCTTTAACAGGGAAGAGTTGACCGGGTTCATGTCGGCAGTACGCAATAAGTGGCAGGACTGGATACCGGGCCTGCGCTACACCCATACGCCCGAGGAATCCATGCGCCTCAATACCATCACCGGCGGTGCCATTATCATTGCGGGGAGCGGTATGTGCACCGGCGGGCGCATCCGGCACCATCTTAAAAACAATTTATGGCGACAAAATTGCCACGTCATCATTGTCGGCTATCAGGCCAATGGTACGCCTGGTCGCGCACTCGTCGATGGGGCCAGGAATCTGTCTCTCTTTCACCACGAAATCGCGGTTAAGGCGAAGATCCATACTTTAGGTGGCTTTTCCGCCCACGCCGACCAGTCACAACTGTTGGACTGGGCCAAACACTTCGCGCCATCACGCCCTGACCTCCATCTCGTTCACGGCGAGACTGAAAAGATGCTGGTCTTACAGGAGCAGTTTTACCAGCGCTATCAGTGGCATGCCAACATCCCTCACCCCGGCCAGATACTTACCTTCTAACACTCAATACTCGGCCTCAGGTAGTGCGCTATAGACTCATTTGTCACTCCCTGTTCCAGCCGCTATCATAGGCGCCATCATATCGAGAGCCCATGTCCGCCATCATGAAAATACTCATCGTCGATTCCGTCGAGACCATCAACTATGACTTCAAGTATATGGAGACGAATTCCCTCGGTGGGACAGAATCCACGGTTCTGCGCGTAGCACGTGAGCTGGCGAAGCAGCACGAGGTCTATCTCTCACAACTTAACCGCGAGACTCGTAATGTCGAGAGTGGAATTACCTATCTCCCTTGCGCGGAAGACGCGGCGCTAAACCCGGCGCCCGACGTCGTCCTCATCGTGCGCAAGTACAAGATGCTGCCGGTTTACCGGCAGCGCTACCCCAACGCCCGGCTCTTCGTCTGGGTCCACAACTATCAACCCTATGAGATCCTCGGCAGGCGTCACCTGATCATCAAGAACCGGGGCACGGTCATCTGTGTCTCACGTCGCCACCGTGACTACATCGACCATGTACTCAATGGCGGGTGGTCCTGGATCTTTCGCACACTCGCCTTTCGCTTCGCCCGCGTACCGGTCACCTACATCTACAACCTGATCGACCCGGATTTCAAACCCGACGCCATGCCCTATCGTAAGGACAAGCTGTTTTTCTTCAGCACGGCGAATAAGGGATTGGACCAGGTCTTGATTAACTTCAAGGCACTGCTCAAGGTCGCGCCCGAATTCAAGCTCTATATCGCCAACAACACGAAAGAACAGCTACAGGAATACAAACTCGATCATGAACTATTGCAGTCTGATGCGGTGGTGCTGGTGGGCAAGGTACCCAAGTCCGAGGTGATTCGACACCTGCGTAACTCACTGTGTGTGTTCTATCCGCAAAACCGTCACGCCGAGACCTTTGGCCTGGTCTATGCCGAGGCTAATTGCGTCGGTACGCCTGTCATCGCCCATCCCTTTGGCTCGGCCGAAGAGGTGATCGAAAACAAGGAACAACTGGTCGATGCCGAGGACAGCGATGCGATTATCCAAAAGGTCTTGGCGTGGCGAGATCAGGGCCGACCACACGTGGCTTGCCCGGAACACTTGCAGTTACCCGTCATCATGCAAAACTGGTCCGACACCCTCGGGCTGAAATAATCTGATCAATTAGCGAATAAAAAGCTCAAGGAAGTCTTCAATGAAGCTACGCATCATGCATGTCCTTTTTTCCGAGGCCTGGGGTGGGCTTGAACTCTACTCGCTGCAATTTATCCGCAAGCTGCTGGACAATGATATTGAGTGCGTACTCTATTGCCTGAAAAATACGCCCCTGGAGCGCGAAGCACACGCCCGCAACGTCCCGGTTGTTACCCAGCATAAAACACTGAGCCTGTTTGCACTGCGGCGCTATACGCACGTCCACGTCCACCAGCGTAAAGACCTGCCGTTGATACGCCTGGGCCTGATTGGCAAAGACACTCCACTCATCTATTCCTTATATATGAATGCCAGCCCCAAGCATGACGCCTATCATCGCTGGATCTACCGGCGCATCGACGCCATCATGTCCTCGTCCGAATGGGTCTGTAGTGAGATCAAGAAAAACTATCCGATCCACCCCGCCAAGATACACCTGCTACGCTATGGCAGAGATGAGATAGCACCTGCCACCGAGGTCACCGTGGCACCCATCAAAGCGGTGTTACAGCACCAGTCGGGGCGGATGGTGTTTGGCTCCATGTCACGCATTGACCCCGGCAAGGGCGTGCAGGATATCCTGGCGGCGCTCGCGCTATTGGATACAAAGACACTGCAACAGATCGAACTGTGGGTGATCGGTGAACCCACTCTCAAGCAGACACTGCGCGACGGCAGCCCGGTGTATGAGAAAAAATCCCAGGCGGTCTACGACCTGCTGCTAAAACGCGCGGCAATGGATCAATACAAAGAGGTCATCAAGGTCATCCCCTTCCAGCGCGAGTATCACACTTACCTGCACTGCATGGACGTTTTTATCCTCGCCTCTCACTGCGAGACCTACTCCCTCTCCGTGATCGATGCCATGCAATGTGGCCTGCCTGTCATTGGCACACGATGTGGTGGCACCATGGAACAGATTGGCAAGAATCAGCGCGGCTATCTGGTATCACCGAGGAACGCGCAGGAGATTGCCAACGCTATTAAGTATTATGTTGACGAACATGGGGCAGTTGATACACAGGGTAAGGCGGCACGCGAGTGGGCCAACCGCGAACATCGATGGTCGCACACGATCGAATCGGTGATGACCATCTACACCGAGGCGCGGCGGAAAGAGTCGGTGAGGTAATATTGCCTGTCTAAATACTGTTCCGAAATGGTATCTATCTACCCCCTCATCCC
>JAHEDA010000259.1 GCA_024641445.1 Gammaproteobacteria bacterium | reverse complement strand
CGAGTTCCTGACCCGTGGTGGCGTGTTCACTAATGACCTGATCGATGCCTATATCGACCTGAAGATGGCCGATGTAACCCGCATCCGCATGACGACTCACCCCATCGAGTTCGACATGTACTACAGCCTCTAATCAGGCTTAGCAATAAGCAAGACCAACGCCCCCGCAAGGGGGCGTTGTCGTTAGGGGGCATTGTTTAATGATTCAATCTTCGCCTATGCTTGGCCTATGCAAAAACGATGGCTACTCATCCTTCTGTTCAGCCTCCCCGCCTGGGGTGAAGAGCCCGTGCCGCCCGCCACGCCACCTGATGAGCTCGCCCCTAACAAGGTTTACCGCTCCGTGGACCGGCAGGGCGTGGTCGAATTCAGCGACAAGCCCAGCGACAATGCCAAGGAGATTACCCTCCCCAAGTCACAGGGCTACACCCCCACTCCAATTCAAGCGAACTCCACAGCCGCCAGCGGCCTCAACACCGAGAGCATCACTCCCTACAAATCGATCGCGATCAATGAGCCGGTCAATGAAAGCACTCTGCGTGATAATACTGGGAATGTCGCTGTGAACATTGCCATAGTGCCTGCCCTGATCCCGACCCACCAGCTACAGCTCCTGCTCGATGGCACCCCTCAAACCCTTACGGGCACACACGCCGACCTCACCAACATCGACCGCGGCGCTCATACCCTGGTGGCGCAGGTAGTCGATGGCGGTGGCAGCATCCTCATTAGTTCCTCCCCGAGTAAGTTTTACCTGCTCCGCCACTTCAACAAACCTACAGTCGCCGCCCCGGCTGCACCCGCCCCAGCCCCGAACAATAACAACGCACCATAATAGTGCGTCTTATGCACTATTAGCCTATTATCTGATCCATGATAGGGCATCAGGCCGCTCACGAGTGGCTCATACTTGGTCCAGGCAATGCCATTAACTCTATGTAATTAAATATATTTATTCTCTGACTGGGCGCAGTTTTCCGTGTTTTGGACAGTTGGGCGAATATGGTTCGCTTATTGCTATGCCCACTATCTAATGGCGGCGATCATGACAACTCAGCAGGAACTCCCAACCCAGGTGCTAGAGAGCATCAATACTGCCGTATTGCTGTTCGATGCAGAGCTATACCTGCGCTACATCAATCCGGCGGGTGAAATGCTGTTTAAAGTTAGCTCGCGCCATTTGCTGAATCAGCCCCTGACCAACCTCATGCAGTATGAGGCCGAGCACATGCCGGACCTGCTGGAGGCCTTGAATAAGGGTCAGCACTTCACCAAGCACGAACTAAAACTTACCCTGCAAAATCACGACGAAATCACCGTCGACCTGACCGCCAGCATCCTCCAAACCACGCGTTATGGTCGCGCGTTTTTATTCGAACTCTCTTCGCTGGACCGCTTGTTACGCATCTCCCGTGATGAAAACCTGTGGTCACAGCAACAGGCCACACGCCAACTCTTACGCTCTCTCGCCCACGAGGTGAAAAACCCCCTGGGCGGTCTACGCGGTGCAGCGCAATTACTTGAAAAGGAACTGCACAGCGAAGAGTTAAAGGAATATACCCGCGTCATCATTGGTGAGGCGGATCGCCTGCAAACACTGGTTGATCGTATTCTCGGTCCCCGCAACGTACCGCACAAACGCCTTACTAACATCCACGAGATCTTCGAGCGTGTACGCAGTCTGGTCATGGCAGAGGTGGATCGTATGCAACTTAGTATTGCGCGCGATTACGACACCAGCCTGCCCGATCTTTTTGCCGACCCCGATCAACTCATTCAGGCCGTGCTCAACATCGTACGTAACGCCGTACAGGCCATGGAGGGCAGAGGCAAAATGATATTGCGCACTCGCATCCTCTCCAAGCACACCATCGGCCAAACCCGCCATCGCCTGGTGATCAGGGCCAGCATTACGGATAACGGGCCTGGTGTACCCGAAGAGCTTAAAGACAAAATATTTTTCCCCATGATCACTGGCCGCGCCGACGGTACCGGTCTGGGACTTTCGATCGCGCAATCTCTCGTACAACAGCATGGAGGTCTCATCGAGTGTGCAAGTGAACCCGGCAAGACCACTTTTGATATTTATCTACCAATTGAAGAGCAAAGGTAAACAATATGGGCAAGGAACAGATCTGGGTAGTCGATGACGATCGCTCCATTCGCTGGGTGCTGGAGAAGGCACTTAAACAGGCGGACATGGAGGTGACCGCATTTGAAAATGCAGAGGGCGTATTAAAACACCTGGTCAAGGGCCAGCCGGATGCCATCATCACTGATATACGTATGCCTGGCATGGATGGCCTGAAATTACTCAGCCACATCCATGAACAATTTCCGCAGGTTCCGGTAATTGTGATCACTGCACACTCTGATCTCGACAGCGCGGTCTCCGCCTATCAGGGTGGCGCCTTTGAATATCTACCCAAACCCTTCGACGTCGATGAGGCAGTAGAGCTCACGCGCCGCGCCATTAGTCACCGCCGTAATAGCGGTAAGCCACAACATGCACAACCCGAGGCGACTGAGATCATCGGCGAGGCGCCCTCCATGCAGGAGGTCTTTCGTGCCATTGGCCGCCTGTCGCGTTCCAACATCACGGTCTTGATCAATGGTGAATCTGGTACAGGTAAAGAGCTGGTTGCTCATGCGCTGCACCGTCACAGCCCACGCGCCAAGGGTCACTTTATTGCACTGAACATGGCAGCGATTCCGCGCGACTTGCTTGAGTCCGAGCTCTTCGGCCACGAAAAGGGCTCCTTCACGGGTGCGCAGGCCGCACGCCAAGGCCGCTTTGAGCAGGCCGATGGCGGTACGCTATTTCTCGACGAGATCGGCGATATGCCTGCCGAACTTCAGACACGCCTGTTACGTGTCCTTGCCGATGGTGAATTCTATCGTGTCGGTGGTCACAGCCCGGTGAAGGTCGATGTACGCATCATCGCCGCCACCCATCAAAATCTTGAACAGCGCGTGGCACAGGGCAGCTTCCGTGAAGACCTGTTCCACCGCCTGAATGTTATTCGCATCCATATTCCACCCTTGCGTGAACGACGTGAAGACATCCCTTTGCTGGCGCGTTACTTCATGGGCCAGGCGGCAAAGGAACTCAATATGGACCCGAAGACGCTCGATAGTGAGTCCACCGCATTTCTTAGCAAACTTTCCTGGCAGGGTAATGTACGCCAACTGGAAAACACCTGTCGCTGGCTCACGGTCATGTCACCTGGTCAAGAGATCCATGTTGAAGACCTGCCACCCGAATTACTCGGTAATCAACCGGGTGGAGAATCAAATGAGAAGTGGCAGGATTCACTGCGACGCTGGGTTGAGCGTGAGCTATTACAGGGCAGTGAAGCTATTCTCGACACCGCCGTACCACAGTTCGAGCGCATCATGATCGAGACCGCCCTGCAACGCACTGGTGGCCGTCGCCAGGATGCCGCCGCGTTACTCGGGTGGGGACGCAATACCCTTACGCGCAAGATCAAGGAACTGGGAATGGAAGAAGAGGTGAGCTGAGCCTGTTTACCCAGCACAGCTTCGCACCAAGTAAATAAAACGGGACGCTCGTTACCGAGCGCCCCGTTTTTTTATATCGATATACTCATAACCTCGTGCAGTCACCCCCGCTTTTCCGGGAACAAGCTGACAAATATTCTTTAGTGCATATCTTCGGGTCGATTACGAATCGTCACCGCCAGACCTGCATGGTCAGATGGCCACAACCCCGACGCTGTTTTGTCAGAGACCTCATTTCCGATCACCTCAGCCTTGACCTTCAGCGCCGCTGATTCAAAGCGATCACCTGATGCGGAATATAACATCACGTGGTCAATGCGCTGATCCAGTAACGAGTTTGTATTGCCGAGTGTCTCATTCTGACAACAGGTGTAACCGGGTACAGTATTCTCCGCCAACAGCCAGGCATCACTAAACCCATACAGACTCAACACCTGGTACGGCGGCACTATGCCCGTTACGGGATCGATCACGTCGGTAGGTACCGAATTGAGGTCCCCCAGCAACACAATTCGGTAC
>JAHEDA010000030.1 GCA_024641445.1 Gammaproteobacteria bacterium | reverse complement strand
GTCAAGCCAGTGCAGCATGGTGAGTGCGTGTCACGGTAGTGAGATATCAGGGTGCTTAAACGGGAGATGCTCGTCCAGCGTCTCCATGTAATGCTGGACTCCACGCTGTTCTTGTTGCACGAATTGGGCAATCGCTTGTTTAAACTGTGGATGCGCAATCCAGTGTGTAGACCAGATGGTGGTGGGCTCGAAGCCTCGACTCACCTTGTGCTCCCCTTGGGCACCAGGTTCGAAGTGTGCGAGACCGTGTTGGATACAGTAATCGAGACCCTGATAGTAACAGGCCTCAAAATGCAGGCTGTGATATTCCGCAGTACAGCCCCAATGACGACCATACAGGGTATCTTTACCACGTACATTGTAGGCTACGGCGACATAGTCATTGTCATGTCGTGCCATAACAATGACGACCTGCCCTGGCATGGTTCGACTGATCTCCTTAAAGAAGGGGAGTGAGAGCGTGGCCATTCCGCTCTTGCGGTCAAAGGTGCTGCAGTACATTTGATGAAAGATATTCCACTGCGCATCGTTCAACTCTTCGCCGTGTAACACCTCCAGCGTAATGGCCTGTTCTTCAACGCGGCGACGCTCGCGTTTGATCTTTTTGCGTTTTTCCGCGGTGAAGGTTGCCAAATAATCATTGAAATTCTGATAGTCGTGATTATGCCAGTGAAACTGGCAACCCATTCGCAACAGTAGGCCCGCATCAGTTAATTGCCTTGAATCTTGCTCGGTCGTAAAGAGGACATGCAGGGATGAGAGTTGACGCTCCTGCGCCAAGGCGATGGCCTTGGCGATCAGCGCCTGGGCAATGGTGTTGGTATCGTTACGCACCGGATGCAACAATAGTCGTGGACCCGTGGCGGGTGTGTACGGGATCGCGCTGACCAGCTTGGGGTAGTAGGCCAAACCGGCACGGTGATAGGCGTCGGCCCAGCCCCAGTCAAAGACTAACTCACCGTAGGAGTTGTCTTTCAGATAGAGGGGAAGGGCGCCAACCAACTCGTTCTGGTCATAGGCCGCCAGATGCATCGGAAACCAGCCGTATTTCTCTCCGACACAGTCATGCCGTTCTAAGGCGACAAGAAATTCGTGACGTGTAAACGGGTAGACATCACCAGCCAAACGATTCCAGTCATCAGCAGGAATGTCTTCAAGGGAGTGGTGGAGACGAACGTCCATCCGGGTTGATCACTACGCGGTTACTCTCCTCATGCGATCGAGGTATCGCATGAGGAGAAAGGGCTATTTCGCATCAAGATTATCGAGATAGCGTTCTGCATCGAGGGCGGCCATACAACCTGATCCCGCCGAGGTAATTGCCTGGCGATAGATATGGTCGGCGCAATCGCCTGCGGCAAAGACGCCGGGGACGCTGGTGGCCGTCGCATTACCCTGGGTGCCGCTCTTCACCTGGATATAGCCATGATTTAATTCCAACTGACCTTCAAAGATATCGGTGTTGGGTTTGTGACCAATGGCTATAAAGACGCCCATTAACGCTATATCTTTGGTGGCACCGGTCTCGGTGTTCTTAATACGAATGCCGGTGACACCCGTCTTGTCGCCAAGGACCTCGTCCAAGTCATGATTCCACTCGATGGCAACATTACCGGTCTTGGATTTCTCGACTAACTGGTCACTGAGGATTTTCTCGGAACGGAATTTGTCACGGCGGTGCACCACGGTAACCTTCTTCGCAATATTAGAGAGATACAGCGCCTCTTCCACCGCGGTATTTCCACCACCGATAACGGCGACCTCCTGATTACGGTAGAAGAAGCCATCACACGTGGCACAGGCCGATACGCCCTTGCCGCGAAAGGTCTCTTCGGAGGGCAGTCCCAAGTACTTGGCTGAGGCGCCGGTGGCGATGATCAGGGCATCACAGGTATAGGTCGCATTGTCACCCACAAGGGTATAGGGACGTTTGCTCAGGTCGGTCTTCTGGATCGTGTCAAACACGATTTCGGTGTGAAAGCGTTCGGCGTGTTTCTGCATGCGCTCCATAAGGGCGGGGCCTTGTAGACCCTCCACATCACCGGGCCAATTATCGACTTCTGTAGTGGTCATCAATTGCCCACCCTGTTCCATGCCGGTAATCAACAGTGGCTTGAGATTGGCGCGAGCGGCGTACACCGCAGAGGTGTAACCGGCGGGACCTGAACCAAGGATAATCAGGCGGGCATGCTTGCTTTGACTCATGTGATAGACTCCGGTGGACTGCTTGTTCGCTTATCGGACAGTGATTTACCGCCTAGGTTCTAGGGTGCGGCAGGGGAAAATTCAACTGCGGCTATGTTACGGAATCGACTTAACAGGGTAAAGCGCAGACCATGAAGATTGGCATACCAAAGGAAGTCAAAACCCTGGAGGGGCGTGTCGCCTTAATCCCCGAGGCGGCCGCTGAGTTATGCCGACAGGGTCACGAGGTGTTTATCCAAAGCGGGGCGGGGGTTCAAAGTGGTTATCCCGACGCGGCCTACGTTTCTTTAGGGATTAACGTACTGCCCGATGCCAGTAGTTTATTTGCGCAGGCAGAGATGATCGTTAAGGTTAAGGAACCACAGGCCGCTGAGCTAGCCTTGCTTACCGCCAGGCACACCTTGTTCTCCTATCTGCATCTCGCCGCTGAAGTTCCCCTGATGAGGCGGCTTCAGGCCATTGGTCTGACCGCAGTGGCCTTTGAGACGGTGACAGATCCCCAGGGACGATTGCCACTGTTGGCACCCATGAGCGATATCGCGGGGCGCCTCTCTGTGCAAATTGGGAGTCAGCTGCTCCAGCAACCTCAAGGTGGACGAGGTGTCTTGCTAGGCGGGCTGCCCGGGACTGAGCGCGGCAAGGTGGTGATCCTTGGCGGGGGGATCGCAGGCAGCAATGCAGCCCTAATGGCAGCATCCATGGGCGCTGACGTGACGGTCTTTGAGCCAAACCGTGACAGGCAACAGGCCCTGCGAGGTCTGGGCGACAACGTCACTGCCCGTCATCCCTTCGCCAGCGCCATCCATGAGGCGGTCATTGAGGCCGATCTCCTGATAGGCGCTGTGCTCGTCACGGGAGACCGTGCCCCTCATTTGGTCTTGGCAGACACCGTCCGGCAGATGAAGTCGGGAAGCGTGATCATCGATATCTCGGTCGATCAAGGAGGATGTATCGAGACCACCCACCCCACAACGTATGCCGAACCTACTTATGTCTGGGAAGGGGTGGTGCATTTTGGGGTGACAAATATGCCGGGGGCGGTACCACGTACCTCATCACAGGCGTTGTCGGCGGCTCTGGTGCCTTATATCCTGCGCCTCACTAAAACAGGCTGGGAACAAGAGGCAGGGCTCGCGGCGGGTATTAACGTCCGGGCGGGTGAGATCATCCACCCTGCACTGAAAAAATATGCCTAGTCATTACTGCATATATTCTTTAAAATCAATAACATTATCCCTGACTCTTAAACTAAAAGATTAACAAATTGGCCCAGGCACGCAAAACACTCGACACCGATTCCCGTCCCCCCTTGGCCTCCCATCTGCGCTATGCCCTGCGCGAAGGGGCGCTGTTCCTGTTCGGGTTTGTCGCCCTGTATTTTCTTATTACGCTAGCGAGTTATTCCGCCAATGATCCTGGATGGTCATTCACGGGACCTCGTAGCAAGGTCCTCAACCTGGGAGGCCCGGCAGGGGCCTGGTTTGCAGACGTCTTTTTCAGTCTGTGGGGCTACTTCGCCTACCTGGTTCCGATCATGGTGGCTTATGCAGGTTGGCTAATCTACCAAGAACGCCGAAGTGATGCGCCCCTTGATTATCGGGCGATGGGGCTACGATTGCTGGGTTTTGCGGTTACCCTGATGGCGGGATGCGGCCTCGCCAGCCTTCACGATGGTCCCGTCAGCCTCCTGCCGGTGGATGCGGGTGGCATCCTGGGCCAGGTCGTCAGCGGTGGCATGGCCAAGGTCTTTGGGTTTCTCGGTGCGACCTTGTTGTTGCTTGCGCTGTTCTTTGCCGGTGTGACCTTGTTTATCAACCTCTCCTGGCTGTGGCTGATGGATACCACGGGCGGCATTACCCTGGACATCTTTGCCTGGATACAGGCTAGAGTGAATCAATTGCGAGAGATACTGGCCAATCGCAAGGCCCGTCTGGAGCGCGATGAGTCGGCCAAGCTGAGGGTCGAGAAGGTCAAACAAGATCGCGCCGTGCGGGTACCACCCAGGATCGAACCCGTGATCAAGACCCCAATCGTCAGTACTCGTGAGCAGAAGGAAAAACAGGTCCCGTTGTTCAAGGCCCCAGCGGATGCCGGGCTACCCCCGCTGGCCCTGTTAGATGAGCCCGTAGAGAGCACGCATCAGCTTTCTAAAGAGGCGCTTGAGGCGATCTCGCGTCAATTAGAGGTGAAGCTGGCGGATTTCGGGGTCGAGGTCCAGGTCGTCGCGGTACATCCTGGCCCGGTTATCACACGATACGAACTCCAACCCGCACCCGGCGTAAAGGTCAGCCAGATCACCAATCTGGCCAAGGATATCGCCCGCGCCCTGTCGGCGGTGAGTGTGCGTGTCGTCGAGGTCATCCCGGGCAAGACTACGGTAGGTATTGAAATACCGAACGAGCACCGCGAGACCGTGCGTTTGTTAGAGACCCTCAAGTCCAGCCAATATGAGGAGGCCAAGTCACCGCTGACCCTGGCGCTGGGCAAGGATATTGGCGGTACCCCGATGGTGGCCGACCTCGGCAAGATGCCCCATTTGCTGGTCGCTGGCACCACCGGTGCCGGTAAATCTGTGGCCCTGAACGTCATGATCCTGAGCCTGCTCTACAACGCCAAGCCCAAAGACGTGCGTCTAATCATGATCGATCCAAAAATGCTGGAACTGTCCATTTACGATGGTATCCCTCATCTATTGGCGCCCGTGGTAACGGATATGAAGGAGGCGGCCAACGCCCTGCGCTGGTGTGTGTATGAGATGGATCGCCGGTATCGACTCATGTCGGAGATGAAGGTCCGCAATATCGCGGGATTCAACCGCAAGATCATCGAGGCCAGAGAGAGCGGCAAGCCGATCCTCGACCCCCTGCACAAGATCGAGAGTGGCCTGCCAGCTGTGGAGATTGAACCGTTACCTTACATCGTGGTGATCGTCGACGAGCTGGCCGACATGATGATGGTCGTCGGTAAGAAGGTGGAAGAGTTGATTGCGCGTCTGGCGCAAAAGGCCCGCGCCTCGGGAATTCATCTGATCCTGGCGACGCAACGTCCATCTGTTGATGTGCTCACGGGACTGATCAAATCCAACATCCCGACCCGTATTTCCTTTCAGGTCTCTTCGCGCGTTGATTCACGCACCATTCTTGATCAGATGGGTGCAGAGCAATTGTTGGGGCATGGTGATATGTTATTTCTTCCCCCCGGCACCGGTGTCCCAATACGAATACACGGGGCCTTCGTCGATGACCATGAGGTGCATAAGGTCGTCGAACACCTTAAGGCGAAGGGTGCCCCGCAATATGAAGAAGATATTCTCAACGGTCCCGCAGACAGCAGTGGTGGACCGGGTGGTTATGGTGAATCAGGTTCAGATGAAGATGACCCGCTGTATGATGAGGCTGTGCGTATTGTCACCGAGACTCGCAAGGCCTCGATCTCAGGTGTGCAGCGTCGTCTGAAGATTGGTTACAACCGTGCCGCACGGCTGGTGGAAACCATGGAAAATGCCGGCATTGTCGGCCCACTGGAATCAAATGGTTCGCGTGAAGTCATTGCGCCGCCTCCACCCAAGGATTGAACTGATGATGCAGCGACTTTTACTCTGCCTGATGTGGGGTGTCTCGTTGCCGAGTATGGCGACAACACTTGAAGAGTACCTGGGGAATGTTACGAGTATGAGCGCGCAGTTCAGTCAGGAACTGCTCGATGCCAAACAGAAACGCCTTGACCAGGGTGCCGGGACCATCATGGTACAGAGTCCGGATAAATTCCGGCTCCAGTACACCAAGCCTTATCGCCAACTCTATATCGCAGACGGCAAGAAGCTCTGGTTCTACGACGAAGACCTGGAGCAGGTGACGGTAAAATCCCAGGCGGGTCTGTTGGCCCGTACCCCGGCCATGATCCTGAGCGACCCCAAGGCACTGGCAAAAAACTACCACGTTTCAACGCTGGATAAGAGTGAGGGCCTGGAGTGGTTCAAGCTGGTACCCGTGAGTGCTGAGAATAATTTTGATGAAGTCCGCCTCGGTTTCGCTCAGGGTAAACTCAAACGCATGGTCCTGCGCGATAACCTGGGTCAGACCACGCGCATGAATTTTATCGAGATTAGCTATAACAGCAAACTCACGGCGCATGAGTTTCGCTTCACGCCTCCCGCGGGAGTGGATGTGATCAGCGAGTAAGCTTGCCCTCATGCCTCAAACCACCCCCGATCTCTTTACGAACAACGACACGCGTTTCCGGCCTCTGGCGGATCGGATGCGGCCCCATAATCTGGAAACTTTTTTCGGCCAACGGCACCTACTTGGGCCCGACAAGCCGTTGCAGCAGGCCATCGCCACCGGCAAACTCCACTCCATGATTCTTTGGGGTCCACCGGGAACCGGCAAGACCACCCTGGCCCGCATGATCGCCCAACGCTGTAATGCCCAATTTCTGAGCCTCTCAGCGGTGTTATCCGGGGTGAAGGAGATTCGTGCCGCCATTGAAGAGGCCAAACAGGCTCGTCTGATGAAGCAGCAGGGGAGTGTGCTGTTCGTGGATGAGGTGCATCGCTTTAATAAATCACAGCAGGACGCCTTTCTTCCCTACGTCGAAGACGGCACCGTGACCTTTATTGGCGCGACGACCGAAAATCCTTCCTTCGAACTCAATAACGCCTTGCTCTCACGCGCCCGTGTCTATGTCCTCAAACCACTGACGGCGGATGACCTGCGTGCCGTGATCGACCACGCCCTCAGCGATGAAGAGAATGGCTTGGGCCAGCGTCATTTGAAAATGGACGAGTCTCTGCGTGATCGGCTGGCCATCGTTGCGGATGGTGATGCACGGCGGGCACTGAATTTATTGCAGATCGCCGCCGATCTGGCCCTCGATGAAAATGGTCAGGAAGTGATCAGTGAGGGGATTCTCAATGAGGTACTGAGTGGCGGTACCCTGCGCCGCTTTGACAAGCAGGGCGAGGCCTTTTACGACCAAATCTCCGCCCTGCATAAATCGGTGCGGGGATCTTCACCTGATGCTTCTCTCTACTGGCTGGTAAGAATGTTAGACGGTGGCTGCGACCCGCTCTATATCGCTCGCCGCGTCGTGCGTATGGCCAGTGAAGACATCGGTAATGCTGATCCGCGCGCCCTCACCCTTGCGTTAGAGGCCTGGGACGTACTGGAACGCCTGGGTACCCCGGAGGGTGAGTTGACCCTGGCGCAGGCGGTAATCTATATGGCCTGCGCACCAAAGAGTAATGCCGTGTATACCGCCCTTGGGCAGGTCAAGGCCGACATGGAAAAATACGGTTCGCTAGAGGTTCCCATCCATTTGCGTAATGCCCCGACCAAATTGATGAAGGAACTGGGTTATGGCAAGGCCTATCGGTACGCCCACGACGAACCCGAGGCCTATGCCGCAGGGGAGTCGTACTTTCCAGAGGAGATGGGTGAGCGGCAGTATTACCGGCCTGTGCCACGTGGCCTCGAGATCAAGATAGCGGAGAAGCTTGCCCATTTGCGTGAGCTGGATCGACAGACTCTCGCCACAACGAAAAAATAAGCCAGCAGTTATCCTGCGCGAGTGAATCACGTACAATCGGCAGCATGCATCCAGTCCTCAATATTGCCCTCGGTGGCGCCATCGGTGCCGTTATGCGTTTTCTGGTCGCAACTGGGGTACATCGAGCGTTTGGGCAGGGTTTCCCCTACGGCACCCTAACCGTCAACACGGTGGGCTCGCTGGCAATGGGATTTCTGTATGTATGGTTGATTGAGCGGACGGGCCTGCCCCCGGCATGGCGTGCCCTGTTGATGACAGGATTTTTGGGGGGGTTTACCACCTTCTCGGCGTTTTCCATCGAGTCTCTGCAATTAATTCAGACGGGTGAGTTGGGAAAGGCTGCACTTAACATTTTACTGAATGTGTTGCTATGTCTGCTCGCGGCTTGGGCAGGCGTCATGATCGGGAGACAGATATGAAACACAGTGAAGTCACCATGGCGCGCATCTACCTCAGTGAGGGCGAGACTCAGCTCGCCAACTTACTCAAGCGTTTACACGACTGGGAAAAGCTGCGCGGTGTCACCGTCTTTCGCGGTATCTCCGGCTATGGTGACTCGGGCGTGATCCACGGCGTGCGTTTTGCCGACCTCTCGCTGGACTTACCCATCGTGGTGGAATTTTTCGACACCCCGGAGAAGGTCGCCGAGATACTGGAACACCTCTCTACCTTTATCAAGCCAGGCCATATCGTGACCTGGCAGGCCAACGTTAACGAATAATCAATCCAAGGTAAGTTATGCTCGACCCCAAACTTCTGCGTCAGGATATCAATCACGTTGCACAGCAATTGGCTCGCCGTGGCTTTCAACTCGATACGGCAGAGATCAATGCCCTCGAAGAGCAGCGTAAGGCGGTGCAGGTTCAAACACAGGACCTACAGGCGGAGCGCAACACCAAATCCAAAAATATTGGTAAGGCCAAGGCCCAGGGACAGGATGTAAAACCCTTGCTGGATGAGGTGGCCGACCTCGGTGACAAGCTCAAGGCCGCCGAAGATCGTTTACAGGTAATCCAGAATCAGCTCAACGACATCCTGATGGGTATCCCCAATCTTCCCCATGCCAGTGTGCCTGAGGGCAAGGACGAGTCGGCGAACAAAGAGGTGCGTCGGTGGGGTGAAGCGCCGAAGATGGATTTCACCCCGAAGGATCACGTCGAGCTGGGCGAAACGCTGGGGCAACTCGATTTTGAAACGGCGGCCAAACTGACCGGTTCACGTTTTATGCTGATGAATGGGCCACTGGCGCGCATGCATCGTGCCCTGATTCAATTCATGCTCGATCTGCACACCACTGAACATCGCTACATCGAGACCTATGTACCCTACATGGTGAATGCCGACAGTCTGCGGGGTACCGGCCAATTGCCAAAGTTCGAGGCCGACCTGTTCAAACTCCGTGCCGAGCAGGAGTACTACCTTATCCCTACCGCCGAGGTGCCAGTCACCAATATCGTGCGTGACACCATTACCGAAGCCGAGTCCATGCCGAGGCGGTTTGTCTGTCACACGCCCTGTTTTCGCAGCGAGGCGGGGTCCTATGGCAAGGATACGCGCGGCATGATCCGCCAGCATCAGTTTGAGAAGGTTGAGCTGGTGCAGGTGGTAAAGGCAGAAGACTCCTATGCCATGTTAGAACAGCTGACGGGTCATGCTGAGACGGTACTGCAGCGTCTAGGTTTGCCATATCGTGTAATGGCCCTCTGTGCCGGTGACATGGGCTTTTCCGCAGCCAAGACCTACGATCTGGAGGTTTGGTTGCCGGGGCAAGGCAAGTATCGTGAGATTTCATCGTGCAGTAATTTCGAAGATTTCCAGGCCAGGCGTATGCTGGCGCGCTGGCGCAATCCTGCCACGGGTAAACCTGAGCTGGTGCACACTCTAAATGGTTCGGGCCTGGCGGTGGGTCGCACACTGGTGGCCATTATGGAGAACTATCAGGAGGCCAACGGCCACATCCGTGTGCCCGAGGTGTTGCAGCCCTATATGGCAGGGATAAAGACGATTACACCAGCTTAATCAGCAGGATCACGAAACCGACGACGAGGAGCAGGGGGATGAGCACGGCCTGCCAGTCGGAGCCGCTGGCCTTGGGGCTCTGTTTCAGCATGACCTTCGCGCGGGGGAGCAGAAATACTATCATCATCCCCAGCAATACCGCGTAACTAATCTTCTGCCACATTTCCATAATTACCTCACACAGCAAAAGCCCCGGTCACCCGGGGCTTTGAATTACCAGAACGTTCCGGCAAGACTAATCATCATTCAACACACCCAACAAATTCAGCAAGTTCACGAAGATGTTATAGATGCTGAGGTAGAGTGACACGGTGGCCAGAATATAGTTGGTCTCACCCCCATTGATAATGCGGCTGGTGTCATACAGGATGAACCCGCTCATGATCAAAATGACAATAGAAGATATAGCCAGTGACAGAGCTGGGATTGCCATAAAGATATTGGCCACTGACGCGATTAGTACGACGATCATTCCAACGAACAGCATCCCACCCATAAAGCTGAAATCGCGACGAGTGGTGAGACTATAGGCTGAAAGACCTAGGAAGATAATGCCCGTACCACCCAAGGCGGTCATAACAATCTGACTGCCGTGCGCAGTAGCCATATAGTGATTCAACATTGGACCAAGCCCAAATCCCATCAGGCCTGTAATGGCAAAGACCACACCGATACCAGATGCCGAGTTGGCGGTACGGGGCAGGACGAACCAGATCAGGACAATCGAACCACCAAATGCCAGAAGATTAGCCATGGGACCGACGTTCATCGCCATGGAAACACCAGCCATCACGGCACTGAATAGCATGGTCAGAGACAGCAAGGTATAGGTATTTCGCAGTACCTTATTGGTCGCAAGTGCACGCTCGGAAGTGCGAGTAATAACGGATTGATTTTCGTACATGTGTTTTCTCACCCGGAGTTGATTACTGTTAAGTAAGACAACAGCATACCGGATCGGTTCCCTATTGCAACCCCACATAAGACAGTGAATTTTCAATACAAAGGCTGGAATCGCGCAGGGGCATCGGGTATTCTTGCCGACCTTCGGAGAGCTGGCTGAGCGGCCGACAATTTTGCCGGGAGCAAAATTGGTCAGCGTAGCCGACCCGAAGGGCGAAGGGCAGGAAGCCCGGAGCAAAGTGGCGGTTACCGCCGCGCGTGTACTGGATTTAGGTATTGGTAGGAGCAGGCAATATTTAACCAGAATTGGAGAGCTGGCTGAGCGGCCGAAAGCGGCGGTCTTGAAAACCGTTGAAGGGTGACCTTCCGGGGGTTCGAATCCCTCGCTCTCCGCCAAAATCGAAAATAAAGGGGGCCTGAGCGCCCCTTTTGCAGTTTTACCCCACCACAATCATTTATACCTGCCCAACCTGGGGATCAAATATCAACAAAATCTAATACAGCAGTCGGGTTACACAAATATCCCCTGGTACGGTCGATATCTGTTGTCATGCCGGGTATTTGCCAGCATAATTCTTACAGGAAATACCCCCCGCGAGCCTTGTATTACATGATCAAAATCATGCTAGTTGATGACCATGACCTTGTGCGTTCTGGCATTCGTCGATTGCTTGAAGATGTTGAGGACGTACAGATTATTGCCGAGGCCTCCAGCGGCGAAGAATCGATTGAGATTGCACGCAAACAGTGTCCAGATATTGTCCTGATGGACCTCAACATGCCAGGTGTCGGTGGGCTAGAGGCCACCAAAAAGCTCAAGCACATCAATGAAAACATCAAAATCATTATCGTAACCATGGTTGATGATGTGGTCTTTCCGCAGCGTCTGCTCAAGGCCGGTGCCTCGGGCTACCTGACCAAGGGCGCCAACCTTAGCGAGATTATGCACGCCATTCGAGAGGTCCAGGCCAATCGCCGTTATGTCAGCCCTGAGCTCGCTCAGCGCATGGCCTTGGCGAATACGAGTGATGATCGCTCTCCTTTTGATGGCTTGTCTGAGCGCGAGATGCAGGTCATGTTGATGCTAATGGATGGTCATCGCGTCAATGATATCTCCGAGAAACTGCACCTGAGCCCAAAGACCGTAAGCACCTATCGTTATCGCCTGTACGATAAACTTGGCGTTACCAACGATGTCGAATTGGCGCGACTGGCTATGCAGCATGGCATGATCAGTAGTAATAATACCTCTCACTGAGCCCCGTTTTACCCACCGCACCCCTTTGCTTGTCCGATGATAGTTGGCTAAGTGCCAGGTCTGTTTGAAAACCGCGTTCAGTGACGGCCGATTAGCTGTGTTAAGATTCTCGCTTAACTGTTGAACATTTGTCGTCCAGCCTAATTATGCTATTACCACATTCCGCTTTTGACCCAGACTGTCATACCTGCCCTCGATTGGCAAAATTCTTGAGTGGCGTGGCAAGCCAATACCCTGACTATCATGCCAGGCCCGTAGCCCCATTTGGTGTCGTGCACCCAAAGCTTTTAATCGTGGGACTCGCGCCAGGGATGCATGGGGCCAATGCGACGGGGCGGCCGTTTACGGGGGATTTTGCGGGGATACTGCTTTATCAAACCCTGTATGAGTTTGGTTTTAGCAATCAACCCGAATCCACTCATATTGATGATGGGCTCAAATTGAAGCACTGTCGGATCACCAATGCGGTGAAATGTCTGCCTCCAGAAAATAAACCGACAACCGATGAGATAAATCGTTGCAACGGTTTCCTTGCGAATGAATTGCTACTTTTGAAAAAGGGTTGTGTTGTCCTGGCCCTGGGCAATATAGCGCACAAGTCTATACTGAAGGCGTTTAAGCTAAAGCAATCGGATTATCCGTTTGCACACAATGCGCATGCGCCGTTGCCAAATGGTCTGCAACTCGTATCTTCATACCACTGTAGTCGTTACAATACCCAGACGAGACGATTGACTACCGCTATGTTCCGAAATGTGTTCCGTAAAATCGAGCGCTTGATACAGGAAGAATGAACCAGGAAACAAACTCATCCAGCTTTAATGCGGAGGAATTCTTAAAACTCGCTCCTTCCAATCCCGGCGTGTATCGCATGCTGAATGACAAGGGCGAGGTGATCTATGTTGGTAAGGCCAAAAATCTCAAAAAACGCCTCTCCAGTTATTTTCTCCGGAATCTCGACAGCCCCAAAACTCAGGTCCTGGTCAGTCTTATCCGGGACATTCAATTAACCGTCACGCATACCGAGAATGAGGCCTTACTGTTAGAGAATAATCTAATCAAAAATCTCAGGCCACGTTATAACGTGGTCTTTCGTGATGATAAGAGTTATCCCTATATATATCTGTCGCTGGGGCAAACCTACCCAAGACTTGCTGTACATCGCGGTGCACAGCGTAACCCTGGGCGCTATTTTGGCCCGTACGCAAGCGCAGTAGCAGTCCGTGAAACCTTACATCTATTGCAGAAGGTCTTTCCAGTACGACAATGCGAGGATAGTTTTTTCAAAAACCGTTCACGGCCCTGTTTGCAATATCAAATTAAACGCTGTACTGCGCCCTGTGTAGATTTGATCTCTGAGGCACAGTACCAGGAGGATGTCCGTCACGTTGTAATGTTCCTGGAGGGAAAGAGTAACAGTGTTGCAGATGAGCTTGTAAAACGAATGGATGAAGCAGCGTTACAATTGGCCTACGAAAAAGCTGCACAGTTGCGGGATCAAATTGCCAATCTGCGTCGGGTACAGGAGCGGCAGTATGTCAGTAGTAAGGGGGGCGACATTGATGTGGTCGCAATCGCCAAAAATGAGGGTATGGCGTGTGTTCAACTTTTCGCGATTCGTGGTGGCAGGAATCTGGGGAATCGCAGTTATTTCCCAAAACATGTAGAGACTCAGACTGAGGGTACGATCCTCGATGCCTTTATTGCGCAGCACTATTTCAGTGGGTTGGCGGGGCAAACAGTGCGGGATTTGCCTGACGAAATATTACTCAGCCATGAACCGGAAAGCAGAGAATGGTTGATGCTGGCTTTAAATGAACAGGCGGGAAGAAAGATTAGTTTAAGCACTAACTGTAGAGGTGATCGTGCTCGGTGGGTTCAGATGGCCGTACAGAATGCCGAGCTGGCATTAAAATCACGTCTCAGTAATCAGGCAACAATGACACACCGGTTCGAGAGCCTGCAGGAGAGCCTTGAGCTCTCCGAACTTCCGCAGCGACTTGAGTGTTTTGATATCAGTCATTCTATGGGTGAGGCGACGGTGGCGTCCTGTGTTGTTTTCGATGGACAGGGACCACGTAAATCGGATTATCGTCGTTTCAATATTGAGGGCATTACCCCCGGTGACGATTATGCCGCCATGCATCAGGCCCTAACACGTCGCTATAAGCGCATCAAGGAGGGGGAGGGTGTGTTACCCGATGTATTGTTTATAGACGGGGGTAAGGGCCAGGTGACCCAGGCAGAGACCGTGATGGAGGAGTTACAGATCGACAGCGTTTTCCTGGTTGGTGTGGCCAAGGGGGCGGCGCGTAAGGCAGGCCAAGAGACTCTGTGCCTTGCCTCTACGGGGAAGGAGCTGATGCTCCCAGCCGATCATCCGGCCCTGCACCTGATTCAGCAGATCCGAGATGAGGCACACCGCTTTGCTATTACTGGACATCGGCAACGGCGTGGGAAGGCTCGCAACACCTCACCATTGGAGGATATTCCTGGCCTTGGTCCCAAGCGCAGGCAGTCTTTGCTACGACAATTTGGTGGCCTGCAAGAGGTGGCGCGTGCCGGGGTGGAAGACCTGATGCGCGTGCAAGGGATTAGTAAGGACCTTGCTCAGAGTATCTATGATGCTTTTCACGTCGACAGCGTTTAAACTTCACGCATGAATTGGAACATCCCCAACATTCTGACCGTCTTCCGGATCGTTTTGATCCCGGTGTTTGTCGTGGCCTTTTACTGGCCAGAATTTTCCTGGAAACACATCCTGACGACCTCCATCTTTTTCGTCGCGGGGATTAGCGACTGGTTTGATGGCTATCTTGCCCGGCGGCTGAAACAGCAATCCGCCTTTGGGACCTTCCTTGACCCAGTGGCCGATAAATTGATGGTGGCAGTTGCCTTCGTGGTCCTTGTCAGCGCCCATCACGGCCCATGGATGGCCATCCCCTCGGCAATTATTATCGGTCGTGAAATTGCGGTCTCAGCCCTGCGTGAGTGGATGGCCAATGTGGGGGACAACAACAAGGTGGCCGTCTCCATGGTCGGGAAGGTCAAGACCACAGCCCAGATGCTATCCATTGGAATGTTGTTGTTCTACAAGCCGCTGTGGATTTTTCCTATCGCTGCAATAGGTTATGGGCTGCTCTATCTGGCGGCTATCCTGACCCTATGGTCAATGGTCTGCTACCTGAAAGCGGCGTGGCCTGCCCTGACAAGCGATAAAGGTAATTAAATTAGGTGCTTGACAGCCCCAAACTCGGCGCTACAATAGCGCCCTCTTTGCGGGAATAGCTCAGTTGGTAGAGCACGACCTTGCCAAGGTCGGGGTCGCGAGTTCGAGTCTCGTTTCCCGCTCCAAATTCAAACCTCGGACATTCTCCGAGGTTTTTTTATGTTAATATTTTGGCCTCAAAAATGGCTCGGTAGCAAAGTG
>JAHEDA010000029.1 GCA_024641445.1 Gammaproteobacteria bacterium | reverse complement strand
GTACAGGCGCATTATCGCACCCATCCTGCTGACTTGCGAACGCTGCTTGATGCCCCTCAAGTAAAACTTTACGCCAAATTCCAGGGCGGTCTGCCTGTTGCAGTGGTATTAACCTCAGATGAGGGCGGGTACGATGAGATTGCTGCACGAGATATTTACCTTGGGCATCGTCGCCCTCGTGGTCATTTAATCCCACAGTCATTGGCTTTTCATGCGGGCATCCCGGATGCGGCGCGGTACCGTTATCGCCGAATTATGCGTATTGCCGTGCATCCTGACTTGCAGGGGAATGGAATTGGAACATCGATGCTCGATCATATATCCAGCGCGGCCCGCCGAGATGGAATTGACATCCTTGGCTGTAGTTTTGGCGCCACAGAGGCCTTGATAAATTTCTGGCGACAGAACGAATTTGAGGTCGTTAGACTGGGCCTTAAACGCGAACAGTCGAGCGGCATGTATTCAATTATAATGGCAAAGCCACTGAATAATGCCGGGCATGACTTGGTAGCTACCGCAGGAACCCGACTGAAAAGGTTTAAAAATGATTTGATGACCATACTACCAACCACCAAGCTCAGTTGGTTTGAAGGTGTTATTCCAACTACAGTCACGTCCCCCAATATTTCTGTGATGGACGAAATGGATTGGCAGGATGTAACTTCGTTTGCGCAGGGCCTAAGAGATTTCGAAGTCAACCAACTTGCAATCAGCAAGTGGTCTCAACTCATGGCAAGCGATCTCGACTACCCCTTGCTACAATTACTCCGTAAAAAGGTATCTCTAGCAGAATTGATTTCAACCCGGATGTTCACCGGAAGAGCAGAGGCAGTTGAGACAATAAGAAAATTATTACGAAGGCATCTTCACCAATAAGAGCTGTTATTCCACGGGATAGTCAACCTCTCTGATAATATAGTGTTTATCGCCAGACGGGCTGGTGACCGTCACCTCGTCATCGATCCGACGTTTAAGCAGCGCGCGGGCCATAGGGGAGTCAACGCTAATATAATTGCGTACAGTCTCAATCTCATCTGCACCAACGATTCGTAGTGTCAGCACTCTGCCTTCGGCATCTTCAAGATCGACTTTCGCGCCAAAAAATACCTGATCACGATTATCAGGAGGGCGTTTAACGACCTTCAATTCTGGAATGCGTTTCTGCAAATATCGGATACGATGATCAATCTCGCGTAATTCTTTTTTGCGGTAGATATATTCCGCATTTTCTGATCGATCGCCCTCTGCGGCGGCGGCAGCGAGATGCCTGGTTACATCGGTGCGTCGTTGCCAAAGTGACTTCAGTTCATTTTCGAGTGCTACTTGTCCCGTCACGGTAATGTAGGGTGAACTCTTGGGTGGTGGCGCCCGATATCGTCCCATTTTATTACTTCAGCCTGCTTGGTGTCGCGCCTGTCGGCGAGTAGTGCGTGATGAGGTAATGTTTTCAATACATTGCGCCATGCTTCCGCTAATAAAGGGTGGAATTCCATTGTGGTGGTGAGTGTGTTGATAGTCTGTCGTGATTGCCTCAGCACATGAGACTTTTTCCAGGCCTAATACCTCCCACATTCCACGGTAAACCAGTTCGAATAGACGCTCTAACGCAATGGCGTGGGTCTGCTTTGTCGTTGCGAAGATCCAGTCGCTTAGAAATAAGAAATTGCCAAATGGAGAATTGGCAAGAATCATTGCAATAGAACATGGAAATCGTCCCGAGTTGGCAATCAGGTCCCAGTAGCGCGCAAAGCGCGTCAATCGCTGCATGGTCGAGAAATCAATATCCCGAGTCTGGAGAATATTGTAAGGAGGGTCCGGGTTGTATCGCATTGCATAATCATCAGTGTGCCGGATGACAGGGGTGCCACGCAGACGCTTCAGTATTCCAACCTGTATCTCATGCGGGCTTATTGCGACAAGCGCATCGAATCCTTTGGCTACGCTGTCAACATTTTCACCGGGAAGACCTAGAATAAGATCTGTGTGGAGATGTGCATGGCTTTCACGCCGCAGCCATCGAATATTATCCATGGATTTTATGTTATCTTGCTTTCGGCTGATAAGTCTCTGTATCTCAGGGTTAAAAGTTTGTATGCCAATCTCTAACTGAAGATTCCCCTCCGGAAATTTAACCAGATACTCCTTGAGGCGATCAGGGAGATGATCTGGTATTACCTCAAAGTGTAGGAAAAGCTCAGGGCACATGCGATCGAGAAAAAACTGTAGTATACGAATGCTGGTGTCGATCTTGAGATTAAAGGTACGGTCCACAAATTTGAAGTGGCGTGCACCACGTTCGTAAAGTGATCGCATCTCAGTAAGGAACGCATCCAGGTCGAACGACCATGCGGATTTGTCGAGGGAGGAGAGGCAGAACTCACATTTAAATGGGCAGCCGCGAGAGGCCTCAACGTAGACGAGCCGCTGACGGATATCAACTTCACTATAGTATGCGTAGGGCAAGATTAGTTGGTCCAGCATGAATTCTTCCGGGATGATTACCTTTTCTGACGGTGGCGTGCCTGCTAAGATAGTTCGGCAAAGTTCGGCAAAGGCCAGATCAGCCTGCCCTGGGATGAGGTAGTCCGAACTATTGACGATGACCTGCTCTGCATGCTCATAGCTTACCTCTGGGCCACCCAGAATAATAATCAACTCGGGTCGAATTCGTTTTAGTAATCTGACGACCTGGGTGGTCTGTTCAATGTTCCAGATATAGACGCCAAATCCCACGATCCGTGGGGACTCAGCCAGGATTTGTTCGGCGATATCGATTGGGCGCTGGCTGATGATAAACTCACGAATTATGGCCTGGCCCTGTAGTTCGCCAAGGTTGGCATAGAGATAGCGTAAACCCAGTGATGCGTGGATATAGCGGGCGTTTAGCGTGCTAAGGATGATGTTGGACATTATTGCGACAGGACCATTGGCTTGGTACCGCATTATAGCGGTACTCCAGGGGCTTGTCAGTGCAGATAAATTACTTACAATTCAACTATGCCAACCCGATGTTACGCCCAGCGTATCCTTAACCCCTATCGTGGGGTGATGCATATCATTGATATGGAAAGTGCCGAAGCCGTAACAACAGATGGCCTTCACTGGGACATGTATATCCACGATGACAGCTTGCTTAGTGGAAATGAGACACGTCACGATATTGAAATCCCCGATATAAAATTTGGTACGTGGTCGGCAACAGAGGGGCTTAAACGTGCCCCCGTCCTCTCGACAAATGACTATGAGATGATCCAGCATCTCGGTGAGATGCTGCTCGATAACATTATGAAGTATCACCTCAGGGTTCCATTTCAATTCCATGACACACTTGAA
Organism: Gammaproteobacteria bacterium; assembly: GCA_024641445.1. Lineage (GTDB taxonomy): Bacteria > Pseudomonadota > Gammaproteobacteria > UBA6429 > Thiohalophilaceae > JAHEDA01. The sequence continues at coordinate 12,099 of JAHEDA010000029.1, read as the reverse complement.
CTATGGCTGCTTGACCAGGCTAATCAGTTACCACTGGCCCTGCTAGAGAGTGTATGTGAGGCCGTCGATATTCCGCATAGCTTTAGCTCAAGATGGACGACTGGGATGCTCTGCGGTGAATCATTTGTCTCTACGAGTGGCGTTGACAGGGTAAAAAGTCGAGAACCCGCCAAACATGCAGACTACATTAATCGTCTAATATGTTCTCGCGCCGGCAACAAAGCCAGTGTTCAGTGGTTTAATCGACAAAGAGATGAATCTGGGATCGGCATGCACGGCCAGGGACTGGCCGCTGGGCTGGAAGGGCGGTGTCTAACTATGGATAACTTTCCTCCGTTAATGATTTCAGAGCACTGGGGTAATAGTGTGGATGCAGAGATTATTCAGGATTTTCTCGATTGGCAGGCCCCATGGTTATTATTTCTACCAGGCCTTTCGACTATTCGACGGCGTGGATTCGAAATGGTCGCAAGACGTCATTGTCAGCATGTCGCCGAACACTTTCGTCTCTATCCAGTGGTGGTAGATGAAGCACATATTAATGCGGCAAGGATTGAGGCCAGGCTACGTATGGCCAATGAGGTGCAAAGCGAGGCAGGAGAGGACGAAATTCCTATCTACTATATTGAAATTTGAGTAAAGAGCATCACGTTATGATATGAGAGGCGAGCTGCGGCCCACCCCTCATGCATCAAGCAGTTAGTGATGGTGATGTCCGCCAGGGCCATGTGCATGACCATGTGTTTGCTCTTCATCGGTCGCGTCGCGTATTTCTTTTATCTTGACTGCAAAGTTGAGTTGCTGTCCTGCCAGAGGATGATTACCATCAACCGTTACAGACCCCTCGGTAACTTCGACTACGGTAACCACAACAGGCTGACCATCAGGGTCAGCTGCGTGGTACTGAGCCCCAACGACAATCTCATCTTCTTCACCAAACATGTCCCGTGGCACCGTAGCAATGCGCTCAGCATCATGTTCGCCATAGGCATCCTTAGCGGGGACCGTGACCTTGAGCTCATCACCGCTCTTTTTACCCTCGAGGGCATTTTCAAGACCAGGGATGATGTTATCGGCACCATGGAGATACACCAGTGCATCACGCCCGTCAGATGAATCGATGACATTACCCGCGTCGTCGGTGAGTGTGTAGTCGATAGTGACTACTTTGCCTTTCGAGATTTGCATAATTGACCTTTGATAGGAAAGTGAAAGTAAATGCGCCTTACCAGCAGACTTCTGGTGATATATCCTGAGGGCGGTGCTGGAGATGTCGAAAAGGTTAGCACAGGGTACATGGCCTGTATAGACACATTAATTGATACTAGGGGTGAAATTCAGCGCCATAGTCGATCGTCAATTCTGCATCGGCAGGTATGTCTGTGAGGGCATAGAGTTCATACCCCTGAAATTCAGCATTGGGGCGTGGGTTATGATTTATATATCGTAATAAATTGTGTCCATCACGGCCTATCCAGTTACCGTCTTCCACCTGCACCCAGAGTACATAGGTGTCATTCTCGGTGACTGTAGGGCCGTCATATTCACCCAGATAATGCCCCGCCTTAATATCGCACTTGGTGAACAATCCCTGCCCATGTATCGGCGAGTTGTCTGCGTAAAATAATTTATCGAGATCGCATGTCATGAATATCTAACCTTTGCGTTGGGGCTGATACATATTTTACATATATTTTCCCTAGAGCCCATTCCTGAAAATCTGTATGATCAATATCTCTCTTTGCTATGGTAATCAGAAAATGACGCAAAAAATTCGTATCCTGTTCGTGTGCATGGGCAATATTTGTCGTTCACCAACAGCAGAGGGTGTATTTCGGCACATTATACGAGAAGAAAAGCTGGCGCACTTGATCGAAACTGATTCTGCTGGCACTCATGCCTACCATGTTGGACAGCCCCCAGATCGACGGGCGCAACAGACTGCGCTTGGACGAGGCATCGATATCGGTGATTTACGCGCACGCCAGGTCAAGGCTCGGGACTTTGATGATTTTCACTACGTCCTCGCTATGGATGATGATAACTACCAGATACTGAGCGAGCTTTGTCCTGAGGGCAAGGAAGAGCGATTAAAACTGTTTTTGGACTTTGCGAAGGAGCTGGGTATTCGAGAGGTGCCAGACCCCTACTATGGAGGCCAGAAGGGCTTTGAGAACGTCTTTGATATGGTCGACACAGCCTCAAGAGGCCTGCTGGAGGATATTCGCCAACGCTACCTGCGTGAAAAATAATTACTTGGTAACTACTGGATAACAATACCAGTGAAATAGATTGCCTCTATCATAGGCTTCCCGGTGTGTTCCACCATCAACGCTTGAATCTCTTTGAGGGCCTCGTCGCGCATTTTGTTCTTACCCTCTGCGGTCTTCATATCCTGTACGGTCTGATTGCTCAACAACATGATTAAGATATGTCGAATAGCCGGCATGTGGTGGGTAAGTTTGGCTTGCGCCTCTGGCGTATCATCGAACTTCAATTGGGTATTCACCTGCATAAAGGCAATACCACCGCTTCCGTCGCCAAGGTTGACCACCAGAGGGGGATCAACCTTTAAATAATGCCCGGTTGCACCACCACCCGTACCCTCTGCAAATGTGTAGCTGGGTATGCTTATGCAGAGGCAGATCAAGATAAGCCGGAAGACAAGTTTCACAGTTTCACCTAATTTGTAGTGTGACTTAGTGACATATCGGCGCAATCCCCATTGGCTTGAGACTGTTCGAAAAATAACCGGGGTAAGGGTTGCCTTACCCCGGAAAATCATCAGGCTGATGTTTCGTCCTTGTTTGCCGGGGTGGGCGCACTCTCCCGGTCAACCACGCCAGAGGGTTTTATAACGTATACCGTAGAGCCCTCAGTGGGTATATAGGCTGAGGATGCACTGGAAGCTTCAGGGCGTTCTGTGCGCGTCTCGCTGCTTGCCTGCGTCTGTTCAGGGCTACGAGGGGTTGTACCCGTCTCGAATCGCTCATGGTGATGTTCACGAGGCGTATGGCTATTTGATGTTGAGTCGCCGCCCTCGGAGTTCCCGACATTATCATTCTCCGAATCACGCGCCTCATTAGGCGTAAATTCTTGTCCGTTACCCTGTGGTCGATTACCACCACTGCGACGGCGACGGCCACCGCGACGACCACGGCGTTGCCCCTGACCCTGAGCGCGATTCTCTTGCGACGACTGCGTGGTATCAGTATCGATTTGCTCAGATTTCTCAATCGGTACCTGTTGCTGTGGTCGTGCGGTCTGTTGAGCCCTGCTCTCTTGAGTGTCTTGCTGGGTAGATGCCTCGCGCCGAGCCTGTGGGGCGGGATTCTCACGGCGTGCCTGCGAAGCAGAAGGTGTAGGGGTGTTGCGACGTTGTGACTGTTGCGACCCCGTTCCGGGTTTATTGCGTCCGCTCTGATTTCGGCCGCGCATTTGCTGTTGTGGGTGACGCCCACGACGTTGCTCTTCACGTGCCGGGGCAGGTTTACGCGCACCGGTTCCAAACAGGGCACGCCAGATGCGTACAAACAAACCGGTTTTTGCCGCTACGGTGACAGGGGCCGGGGTAGGCGGTGCCACCGTCTTGACCATCGCCTCTTCGGGGATGTGACGGGTCTTGGAGGTGAGTAGTTCTTCCTTCTCTTCGTCAGGCTTGTGGGCCAAGTCATAGCTATGCTGTTTGAGCATGTCTTGCGTGAGTTCATTGTCACGCACGCGCTGCACATCATAATGCGGTGTCTGCATGTGTATGTTCGGCACCAGCAGTATGGTCACCTTCTGGCGCTTTTCGATCTCGGCGATCGCATCACGCTTTTCATTCAAGAGGAAGGTTGCAACCTCAACTGGCATTTGCGCGACGATACGCGATGTTTTTTCTTTCATCGATTCTTCTTCGATGACTCGCAAAACAGAGAGTGAGAGCGACTCAACGCCACGAATAGTCCCTTGCCCATTACAACGTGGGCACACCACCTGACTGGATTCGCCAAGTGATGGACGTAGACGCTGGCGCGACATTTCTAACAGGCCAAAGCGGGAGATGCGACCAACCTGGACACGGGCGCGGTCAAGCTTGAGGGCGTCACGCAACCGGTTTTCTACATCACGCTGATTTTTTGCGGGGGTCATATCGATAAAGTCGATAACGATAAGCCCACCCAGGTCACGCAGGCGTAACTGGCGAGCGATCTCATCGGCGGCTTCCAGATTGGTGTTGAGTGCCGTCTCTTCAATATCTCCACCCTTGGTCGCCTTGGCCGAGTTGATGTCAATTGAGATTAGGGCCTCGGTATGGTCAATAACTACCGCGCCACCCGAGGGCAGACGCACCTCGCGCTGGAAGGCGGATTCTATCTGCGACTCGATCTGGTAGCGTGTAAACAGCGGGACAGGATCGGCATAGAACTTGATCTTGTTCATATTCATTGGCATCACCAATTGCATGAACTCGCGCGCCTTCTCGTAGACCTCTTTTTCGTCTACCAGAATTTCACTAATGTCATTGCGGAGATAGTCACGGATGGCACGGGTGATGAGATTACTCTCCTGATAGACCAGGAAAGGGGCGGGGCGGGTGTTAACGCCCTCATCGATAGCTTTCCAAAGTTGCAGTAGCATATCGAGGTCCCATTGCAGTTCTTCAACGCTCTTACCCACACCCGCCGTTCGCAGAATCATGCCCATGTCATCTGGCAGGGTCAGTTCACTCAAGGCATCGCGGGCCTCACTACGGTCTTCACCTTCGATGCGACGGGATACACCACCTGCGCGTGGATTGTTGGGCATCAATACTAAATAGCGACCTGCAAGACTGATAAAGGTGGTTAGTGCCGCACCTTTATTGCCACGCTCTTCCTTGCCGATCTGGACCAGGATTTCCTGGCCCTCGTTGAGAACCTCTTTAATGTTGATGCGGCCCGATAGGTCTGCATCTTTCTTAAAGTAGTCGCGGGATATTTCTTTCAGGGGCAGGAATCCATGACGTTCTGCACCATAATCGACAAAGGCCGCCTCGAGACTGGGCTCAATGCGGGTGATTTTGCCCTTGTAGATATTGGATTTTTTGGATTCCCGTGCGGTGGTCTCGATGTCCAGATCGTAAAGGTTCTGACCATCTACCATTGCAACACGCAACTCTTCGGGTTGAGTTGCGTTAAACAGCATTCTCTTCATTGTTGTGCCTTTTATCAAGGCGCTCGACCACAGCCTGCAAGTGCAGAACCTGCGGGATCGCCAGACCAGCGGTGTTCGAGTACCCCCGGCGCTCAGCCTCGTATACAATGCGGCGCCTTACAGTGGAACGAACACAGTTGGTCTGCCCGCCATGTCCGTTCCTTCGGCCCATGGGAGCGCTTGTGTTAGTAAACGTCTCTCGACAGCGGCTTCATTACGCCAAGGTCGGAAACACCTGTATTCAGATAAATGGGGCGACTGCCTAGGGCAATCAGCCGTAAAACCTTACCGTGTACAGCCATTAACCATTGGCATTGCCAAGGTCAAGGGCGAATATATCAGTGTTCCTGATAGGCATCAATCGGCCGAGAGGCCCATTTGACATTATTTAAGCTATGGATTCTGAACAAAAAGACAGACCCTCAGGGGTACAGTGGGTAACTGTGGAGGCCGAGCAGGCAGGGCAGCGTATCGACAATTTTCTGCTCGCCCGACTCAAGGGAGTCCCCCGGAGCCTGATCTATCGCATCCTGCGTAAGGGGGAGGTGAGGGCCAATAAGGGTCGAATCAAACCCGAATATCGCGTCCAGGAAGGCGATGAGATCCGAATTCCACCGGTACGTGTTGCTGAACGAGACCCGGCCACCCCAGGGGAGCGTACCCTGAACGATGTGACACGGAATATTCTCTATGAAGACAAACGCCTGCTGATTATCAACAAACCCAGCGGACTCGCGGTGCATGGCGGCAGCGGCGTGAACTATGGCCTGATTGAGGCCGTGCGCGCCTTGAAGCCGGAATACAATGATATCGAGCTGGTACACCGGCTGGATCGGGATACCTCCGGCTGTATCGTCCTGGCCAAACGCCGCAGTGCGCTACGTATCCTGCATGAGCTCCTGCGCGAGAACGGTGTGGATAAGCGTTACCTGGCCCTGGTGCGGGGAGACTGGCCGGGAGGGGAGCGTATCGTCGATGCCCCCTTGTATAAAAATGTTCTGCAATCCGGCGAACGCATGGTCACCGTAAACGATGCAGGAAAGCCCTCGCGCAGCCACCTTTTACCTTTAGTGTCTACTGAACTTGCCAGCCTGTTAGAAATCAAACTCGAGACCGGGCGGACCCATCAGGCACGGGTGCACTGTGCACATACGGGTTACCCCATTGCGGGTGATGACAAGTATGGTGATGAAGTGTTCAATCAACGATTGAAGGCCTATGGCCTGAAGCGCCTGTTCCTCCATGCCTGGCGCCTTCGCTTTATCCTGCACGATGACAACACGGTGATTGATATCAAGGCCCCTCTCCCCAATGATCTGTTGGAAGTATTAAAACGACTAAATATCGATGCCCCACACTGATAGCCAACTAATTGTGTTTGACTGGGACGGGACCCTGATGGACTCCGAGGCCCGCATCGTCGCCTGCATGCAGGGGGCTATCGCCGAACTATCTTTGCCAGAACGCTTCACCCACGAGATCAAAAATATTATAGGTTTGGGATTATTTGAGGCGGTTAAGGCCTTGTACCCAGGGAGTGGTGAGACGACTCACCACTCCCTGGTTGATGGGTACCGCCACCAGTATCTGGTAAAGGATCAGACGCCCTCGCCGATGTTCGAGGGTGCTGCTGCGATGTTACATGACCTGTCACGACAGGGTTATTTCCTGGCGGTGGCCACTGGCAAGGGGCGCCGCGGCCTGGACGAATCACTGGACTACTCTGGGGTGCGCGAGCTGTTTCATGTCACACGTTGTGCCGACGAGACCCAATCCAAGCCCCATCCACAAATGCTGCTTGAGGTGATGGATTTTGTAGGTGTTGCGGCCAACAACACCCTGATGGTTGGCGATACCGAATATGACATCCAGATGGCCCACAATGCCCGTACCCGTGCTGTCGCAGTAAGCTATGGCGTGCACGAGAAAAAACGACTCCTTGACCTAAAACCCTTTCATTGTGCCGACTCGATACCTGCTCTGCACCATTGGTTAATGACGCAGTCGAAGATAGATATCGGGAATGGAACGACCTAAACTCTCACTCACACCGTCAACAAGGACTCATTGAACGTGGAAGATCCCAACACATCAAATCAAACACCTGCACCCAGTCAGGTAGATGCAAAATGGCAGCAGGACCTTATCAATCGACTGGCCTTTGCCTCGTTAAATGAGCAGCGTCGAACACGTCGATGGAATATCTTTTTCAAGTCACTCATGTTTGCGTATTTGTTTTTTATCCTCCTGCTTATTTATTACCCCGACTCAGGCGAGACGGCAAAACTCGGCGTAGGAAAACATACTGCCATGGTGGATGTCACTGGGGTGATTGCTGAAAATGCCGATGCCAGCGCAGACAACATCGTGACGGGCTTGCGGGCCGCCTTCGAAGACTCCAATACCGCCGGGATCATCCTTCGCATCAATAGCCCTGGCGGGAGTCCGGTTCAGGCGGGGTATGTTTACGACGAAATCAAACGTCTGCGTGGCAAACACCCGGCAATTAGGGTGTATGCCGTAGTGGCGGATATGTGTGCTTCGGGTGGCTATTACATCGCCTCTGCAGCAGATGAGATTTATGCCGACAAGGCCAGTATCGTCGGCTCTATCGGTGTCCTCATGAACGGTTTTGGTTTTACCAAGGGCATGGAAAAGCTGGGTGTAGAACGTCGTCTCTATACTGCGGGGGAGCACAAGGGAATGTTAGACCCCTTTTCACCCGAGAAACCCTCTGATGTCGCTCACATCAAAAAACAACTCGCGATTATCCATCAGCAATTTATTGATGCGGTAAAAACAGGCCGTGGCGAACGCCTCTCTAACGATCCCAATCTTTTTAGTGGTATGTTTTGGACCGGAGAGCAGGGTATGCGTCTTGGTTTGGTAGACGGATTGGGGAGTCCTGGTTATGTCGCGCGTGAGGTCATCAAGGCGGAGGATATCGTCGACTATACGCCTCGACGACGCTTGCTTGAACGCTTTGCCGAGCGCATTGGTGCCTCTGCGGCAAATGCCATGATGAAGATTAGCGGTCTCAGCGCCGAGCCCAACCTGCAATAAGATCAAATTACCCTGACACCCTCGTGCTCCAACATCCGAATCAGGCGGATGAGTGGCAGGCCCATGAGGGTGTTCGGGTCGTCACCTTCCAAGCGCTCAAATAGGGATATGCCGAGTCCCTCAGACTTGAAGCTGCCCGCACAATTGTAGGGTTGATCTTTCCGTAAGTAATTTTCAATCTGATCTGCGGACAGTATGCGGAAGTGGACCATGAACGGTACGACCTCCAAGTGAATATGGTGTGTCGCTGTGTTGATCAGACATAGACCCGTGAAGAAAGTGACACACCGCCCTGATGCCTGGCGTAGTTGTTGAACTGCCCTATCATGGGTCTCTGGCTTACCAATAATCTCTTCATTGATTACGGCGCACTGATCTGAACCAATAATGAGTGATGGTGCAGTCGTGCTTGCTACTGCCTCTGCCTTAAGTTGCGAGAGGCGAGCAACCATACTTGATGCGGTTTCATTGGTGAGCCTGGTTTCATCGACGTGAGGTGATTGCGTTGAAAAGGGCAGGCCCAGCTTCTCAAGTATCGCCCTTCGGTAAGGGGAGGTGGAGGCAAGTACAATATTGTGCATAGTCGATGCGCCTGAGCTTGGGGAGCGCATTGTAACGAAAGTTAGGCATTTATTCGATTTCTATCAGGGTCTCGTGAGGCGTTACAGCATCGCCCTTCTTGACATGCACGGCCTTGATGCTGCCGCCAATCGGTGCGTGGATCTCGGTCTCCATCTTCATGGCCTCGGTTACCACTATCGCTTGCCCGGCCTGGACCTTGTCATTCACGGCGACGAGGACATCTACGATTGTGCAGGGCATTGCGGCAGTGACGTGGCCGGGTTGTGTTGCCCTTGCACGTCGACCCTCGCCACTGTTAACAGGGGCTGCACTCGTCTGAACAGACTGAGCGCCACCTTGGAGGAGGCCCAGCGGAATCTCATCGAGATTCTCCACCATAATCTCTTCAGGTAATCCATCGACACTCATGTAATAAAGGCGGGTTTGGTCCTGGGTATGTAGCCCGGTGCCGGTGATTTTGATGTGGTAGGTCTCCCCATGCAAACTGATATTGAATTCGCTGGCACCCTTCCGCGCTGATTCAGTAATTGACTCGGGTGCATCCATTGTCTCAGGCGTCAAGGTGCCTGCCGCGCGTTCTTCCAGAAAAGTCTTGCCGACCTCAGGGAACATGGCGTAACTGAGGATGTCTTCTTCGTTAAGTGCCAGCCCGCCAATTTCCTTACGTAGCCGATCCATCTCTATCGGCAACAGGTCCGCAGGCCTGACATCAATAATTTCCGCATTGCCGATAGCCTTACGCCTGACCGCAAGGTCAATGTTACCCGGTGCGTGACCATACTTGCCTTGTAGATACAATTTCACCTCGTTGGTGATTATCTTGTAGCGTTCGCCATTGAGTACGTTTATGACCGCCTGGGTACCGACGATCTGCGAGGTAGGGGTCACCAGAGGCGGATAGCCCAGGTCTTTGCGCACAATCGGGATTTCTCTTAGCACCTCCGGCATGCGCGAGAGGGCATCCTGTTGCTTTAGCTGATGTGACAGGTTCGATATCATGCCCCCAGGGACCTGGTTGACCTGTACCCGCGTATCGACACCGGTATAGTCGCTTTCGAAGCGTTTATATTTCTTGCGCACATCATAGAAATAGAAACCAATCTCTTGCAGACGCTCAAGATCGAGACCTGTGTCAAAATCGGTGCCGCGTAACGCCGCCACCATGCTCTCAGTTGGGGGGTGACTGGTTCCACCTGAGAGCGAGGAAATTGCGGTATCGATCCCGGCCGCGCCACAACGAATGGCCTCATAGTGACACATGCTGGCGAGTCCCGCCGTGGAATGGGAGTGAAGGTGAATCGGGATGCCGATCTTATTTCGCAACTGTGTGACCAACTCAGCACAGACGGATGGGACCAATAAACCTGCCATATCCTTAATCGCGATACTGTCGCAATCCATCTGTTCCAATTCGACTGCCTGCCTCACAAACTGGGCCACTGTATGGACGGGGCTGGTGGTGTAACAGATGACGCCTTGCGCATGTTTGGCGGCCTTTTTGACCGCCTCGATGGAAACACTCAGGTTACGCAGGTCATTCATAGCGTCGAAGATGCGGAATACATCTATGCCATTGGTGGCGGCACGTTTGACGAATTCACGCACGACATCATCAGCATAATGTCGGTATCCCAGTAGATTCTGTCCACGTAGAAGCATTTGCAGTTGCGTATTGGGCAAGGCCTTACGCAGGGCACGCAGACGTTCCCATGGGTCTTCCTTCAAAAAACGCAGGCAGGCATCGTAGGTGGCACCACCCCAGACCTCTAGCGACCAGAACCCGATGGCGTCCATTTTTTCGCAGATGGGTAGCATGTCCACCGTGCGCATACGCGTGGCCAGCAGTGACTGATGGGCGTCGCGCAGGGTGGTATCGGTGATCAGAATGCGTGGCATACTCAGTGCTCCTGGTTACAGCCCCATGTTGGCGGCGATCGCTGCGGCAATGGCAGCGGCGGTATCGCGATTTGAATGGCGTATTGAGTAGTGAGTCAGCTCCGGGTGTTCTTCGACAAAGCTCGTATCAAAATGCCCGGCTTGAAATTCGGCGTTCTTGAGGATTTCGAGATGGTAGGGGATCGTGGTCTTTACACCATGAACCACGATATCGCGCAGGGCGCGATTGGCGCGGTCCAGCAGGGTGTCCCACTCCAGCGACCAGACGATGAGCTTGGCACACATCGAGTCGTAATAGGGCGGGATCTCATAACCGGTATAAATTGCCCCATCAGTGCGTACCCCAGGCCCACCGATAGAGAGGTAGCGTGTGATGCGACCAAAGCTCGGTAGGAAATCATTCTTGGGGTCCTCCGCATTGATGCGAAACTCCATCGCATAGCCCCAGCGTTTAATCTGGTCCTGTTGATAGCGGAGCTTCAGACCAGCCGCGATGCGGATCTGCTCCTGTACGATGTCTACCCCGGTGATCTGTTCAGTGATGGGGTGCTCTACCTGCAACCGGGTATTCATCTCCATGAAATAAAAATTGCGTTGCTCATCCATGAGAAATTCGACCGTCCCGGCATTGGTATAGCCGACGTTGCGGGCGGCGCTGACGGCGAGGTCGCCAATCCTGGTGCGCTCTTCATCACTCAATTGGGGCGAGGGGGCGATCTCGATTAGTTTTTGATGACGACGTTGGATTGAGCAGTCGCGCTCGAACAGATGAATGCAATTGCCGTGTTGATCGGCGAGGATCTGTACCTCGATATGTTTTGGCGTTGAGATGTATTTTTCGAGAAATACCTCGGCACTACCAAAGGCCTTCTTGGCCTCCGAGATCACGCGTGGGTATTGGCGTATCAAATCGGCCTCATTGTCACAACGCCGAATGCCACGACCACCTCCGCCCGTGGTGGCCTTTAGCATCACCGGGTAGCCAATCTGGGCGGCGATAGCAATGGCCTGTTCCTGGCTCTCGACATTACCGTCACTCCCCGGCGTGATGGGGATACCCGCCTCGCGCATGGCGGCACGAGCCTCGTTCTTGTCGCCCATACGGTGGATGACCTCCGGGGTAGGGCCGATGAACGTCACCCCTCGACGCGCACAGGCCCGCGCGAGCTCAGGGTTTTCCGAGAGGAAACCGTAGCCCGGATGGATGGCATTGCAGCCGGTGGCCACCGCCAGGTCCACCAAACGGTGGACATTCAGATAGCCGGCAACGGTATCGGGCCCCAGGCTATAGGCCTCGTCGGCCTTTTTGACATGCAGACCATAGCGATCGGCCTCTGCATAGACCGCCACCGACTTGATACCCATCTCGGTACAGGCCCT
>JAHEDA010000258.1 GCA_024641445.1 Gammaproteobacteria bacterium | reverse complement strand
ATACTGAAGTTGCTAAAGTCTGATAAATCACAACCTGTTGTGGTGTATTGCTATCATGGTAATAGTAGCCGTGATTTTGCCTCAATGCTGGTTCGCTACGGGTTTGAGACTGTCTATAACCTGGAGGGTGGGTGGCAGGCCTGGTGTAATCTGCGTGCCGCTGTTTCTGATGCGGTTTCTCCTGAGTTGGCGAGGTGGTTGCAACAACAAGGTTTCTCGGAGAATAGTGTTGATGGGCGTATTAAAAATGGTATGACCACGCTAATGCAGGCCTGTTTACTGGCGGAAACTACGATTGTACGTGCCCAGCTGGATATCGGTGTCGATGTAAACCTGAAAAACGACGATGGAAATGACGCACTCTGGTTTGCCTGCGTATGCGAGAGCGTCGAAATTATACGCTTACTCGATATGTATGGTATTGATAAAAATAATACCAATGTGAATGGGGCAACGAGTCTGATTTACGCCGCCTCGGCAGGTAAGTTCTCTGTCGTGAAGACGCTAATCGAACTGGGGGTCAATCTGCATTATCAGACTCTGGATGGGTTTAATGCGCTGGATAGCGCGTCAACTCGCGAGATACTCAAGTTTTTAAAACCACACTATAGTGCCATAACAGCTATGGCGCAGGAGGCATGAAATGAGCACAGTCGATAAGATAAAACAGCAGATAGCAGAAAATCACGTCATTCTGTATATGAAGGGAACGCCAGATGCACCAAGTTGCGGGTTTTCGGCGCGCGCAGCCGCCGCACTCAAGTCAACAGGCGTTGAGTTTGCTTTCGTGAATGTTCTTGCCTCGCCTATGATAATGGAGCGTCTACCAGAGGTCTCAAATTGGCCAACCTTTCCACAATTATTTGTCAATGGAGAGATCGTCGGTGGCAGTGATATTGTAGTTGAAATGCACGCGAAGGGTGAATTGTTGCCGTTGCTGAAGTCAACGGTACAGTGAGAATATTATGGCTTTTGATTCGGATAGTATTGTGCAACGTATTCTAGAGGCATACCCGGATGCAGTTGTTGAGGTCGCTGGCGAGAGCTGTAATTTTGAAGTTTATGTGGTGACGGATGCGTTCGCTGGCAAAATGACCTTGCATCGCCAACGCCCTATCCTGGAATTGTTTTCTAAAGAGTTGCGTACTGGAGAACTTCATGCGCTGAGTATCACGGCTAAAACCAACGCCGAGCTCTCTGGTAACGCCGGCCTCGTACAGATAAAAATGTAAATACATTGCCTGTCAAAATGCTGAGCTCCATCACTCCTGCTATAACAGGAGTGATGGAGCTCAGATCGGTGGTATATTATGATTGGTCTTATATTGCTGGGTGCTAGCTTTGAGGCGTCCTGTCAGACAGATGTTCGTAGGGTGGCAGTTGCAATATGCGTCCATCCTGTACTGGGCTACCCACCGTGAATTGATATAGACATTGGGTTCGCTCATTTTGTAGTCCCAGCAGCTCATGCAAGGCATCATCAAAAAAGCAACCTATCCCGGTCCCACGTAAACCAGATGCCTCGGCCTCGATGTACATGACCTGACCCAGCATGCCGGCCTCCCAATACAGCCTTCTGTACAGCCATGGTTGCATGTTCAGATTCTCAGGAAAATTAGCCAACATGGCGACACTGAAGGCGCTTTGCCCCGCGATATCCTGCTGACACGCTAAACGTTTGGCGGCTGTCTGGGCATTGGCGCTGACCAGGTGATAAAAGGGGATTGCTTCAGGACAGCCACTGACCCTGTCCCAGGTGAATTTTTCATTAAATTTTGTCTGAATGTCCGCTTTGTCGATTTCCGTACGGACCAAGGCATAGAGTCCGGGTGATAGTCCTTCTACGCGATGTATGAAAAAGACCAAATTTATCTGGACGGCAGTGGGCCAGGTATCCAGTGGTGCGTGGTCTCGGCTCGGTGCTAGTGCCTCCAGGAGATGTAAAAAATCCGTCCGTGACATCGCGGTCTGACCATCATAGGCCTGTGCACTGCGGCGACGCTGGAGTAGTAGAGATAGTTGCAGCTCCGTGCCGGGATGCGGTGATAAAGGCGTCGGTTTCTTAATATCAGAAACTATGCAATCTGATGCTGTTTTCTCGGTCGCTTGGGTTATCACGTCGATGACCGGCCACTGATACATGGGTTTGGGGTCGATGCGGTTTGCAAGGCCAGACCATTCTCCGCTGGATACAGATGTTTTCAGTGCCTCGACATTGATAGGCATTGCTTCGATATTTTGCGCTGAAATGGTACAGAGTAGTTCAGGCGTCTCGCGCTCGGCATGGATGAAGTCCTGCTTCCGCTCGATCCCGAGTAGCTGACTAATCTCTCGGTCGGTAATGGCCACGTCCAAGGTGACCCGCCACCCCAGACACGCGGCGGCATAACGCATTGCTGCGAGCGCATGACCCACGTCCAGCTGACAATAGCGAAAGGCACGAACGCCGTATTTCCAGGCCTCTCGCCAGGCAATACTCGAGAGCGCCAGGTGAAACTGCCCAATGGCTTGTGTAGCAATATCATCTGATGCAAAGCGACAACGTTGTTCGAGCGCATGCTCATCGCTGCAATAGTGATAAACCCCCGCCGCCAGGCCGGCGATATTCTGTTGCGCCAGCAGGTAGACCTCGGTGGGATGCAGGTTACCACTGGAGGGATTGCAGCGTAAGGACCAGCGGGCGGTGCCAAATTGCTTCCAGGCCGATATGGCAAAGGAGAGTTCAAAGAACAGCCCAATATTTTCTAGCGTCAGGGGTCGTACAACGATCGTGTCTGGTGTTGAGAGTTGCTGATAGGTGGTGCTGAGTCCATCTGCCCCCAGGGCCAAATTGACCCGCTGGGCACCTTCAAAGTGCCGAAAGGGATTGGGTTGGGCATCCCAGTCCAGGGTACCCGGGCCATCGGCATAGTGAGACAGGTGATGTTTACTCTGGCGGTGGTAATCCAGCACGACAGCGTCGCGCCCTGGCTTACTCACACTCATCCGTTAATTCCTCAAGCCAGCACCCCACTGGTGGGCCTAATTCCCGGTCCTTATCCTCGAAGCGCACCAGCATAAGCTCCGTATCCGGGTCCTCCTCAACGTGGCCGACATTGACGATCACCCCGCGTGTACCGGTTTCGGCGATGATGCTATCCAACGGATACCCCGGCACGGCACCGTCACTCTGGATGGTGGTGGCGGCGTAGACGATATCTCCTGGTTGTAACTCGCGCATACTCATAAATCTGTTTCTCCCAAATTGCCTGTAGGGTTAAGTATCAGTATTGTCGCAAAGGCGACAAGCATGTCCCTCTGTTGCGGTTTCCCTGCGACCTTTACGACACACTTTATGTCTGTGGGAATGCAAAAAAGTGCTTAGAAAACAAGCCTCAAACACCATGTTGTCGCAATGGCATGGGCATTGCAGTTACTTAAACAACAGAAGGTCGTTGTAGTTAATGCAAGTGACTTGCCAAGGAGATATGAACAATGTTGACGCTAACAGACAGTGCCATCGTGGCGATAGATCGTTTCATCAAGGGCGCTGAGTCCCCCATCGCGGGCTTGCGTATCAGTGTACAAGGTGGTGGTTGCTCCGGCTTCCAATATGGTATGAGCCTGGAAGAACAGATGGCTGAGGCAGACACCGTGATTGATTTTGGACCGGTGAAGGTATTTGTAGACCCCCAGAGTGCGCCGATGCTGGAGGGAGTTAAGCTGGATTTCATCGACAAGATCGATGGTAGTGGTTTCAAATTTGAAAATCCGAACGCCACCAAGAGTTGTGGCTGCGGCAATTCTTTCTCGGTCTAATTGCAAACAAGCAGGGGTGCATTATGTGGGACTATTCGGAAAAGGTTAAGGAATACTTCTTCAACCCGAAAAATGCGGGTGCCGTAGATGGCGCCAATGCAGTCGGCGAAGTGGGCTCGATTTCCTGCGGTGACGCCCTTCGCTTGACTCTGAAAGTGGATGAAGAATCTGAGGTAATTCAGGACGCTGGCTTCCAGACGTTCGGCTGTGGCTCGGCGATTGCTTCTTCCTCCGCGCTAACTGAGATCATCAAGGGCATGAGCCTGGACCAGGCAT
>JAHEDA010000257.1 GCA_024641445.1 Gammaproteobacteria bacterium | reverse complement strand
GTTCCGGAGGAGTGCTATGGCCGTCAAGGAAATCATAAAAATGGGACATCCCCTACTGCGCCAGGTCGCCATGCCGGTGCGGCAGTTTAACACGCCTGAATTGGCCGCGCTTGTGGTGGATATGCGAGAGACAATGCAGGCCAATAATGGGGCAGGTCTGGCCGCCCCCCAGATTGGTGTTGGATTGAGGGTGGTCATCTTTGGGGTGCAGAAGAACCCGCGTTACCCGGATGCCGAGAGTGTTCCGGAAACCGTCTTGATCAATCCCGAGATTGAAATCATACAACCAGGGCAAGAGCCTGGCTGGGAAGGGTGTTTAAGTGTCCCAGGTTTAAGAGGTCAGGTCCCACGCTACCTGGGCATCCGCTATCGGGGTCAGGACCATTTTGGGGGCAAGATCGAGCGTTTGGCCGAGGGATTTCACGCGCGAGTAGTCCAGCATGAGGTTGACCATTTGGACGGGATCCTCTATCCCCAGCGCATGACTGACCTCGACAGTTTTGGTTTTGAGGAGACCCTGCTGCAGGCGGGAGTCCTGCACTATCCCCTTCAGGACGACTGAGGACTTCCTGTCGCTGATCTATACGTTATAATCGATGCATCGAACGATAGGGACAGACAATGGGTTTCCTGGATGAACTAAAGAACAAGACTACCGAACAGCAGCAGAAAGAGGCGCAAGAGCGGGCACGGCAGGAAGAGTTGGAACGGGTATATCGACAGACAATTCAGCCGAAGCTGGAATACATTTACACCTACCTCAAACAGATGTGCGAGCATCTAAATTACATTGATAACGCTCAAACTGTTAGTTATGCATTGCCTGGTCATGGCGAATGGAAAGACCTGACACAGCGTGATTACAGCGTAAAGGCCGATAGCCGCGATAACATGAAGGAAGTATTGTTGAGCTTTCTGTGTTTAGGGCCGGACGAAGAGTTGCAGATTCACGCCAAGAGTAAAAAGGATTTCGATAAATATAATGACTTTTATTCTGGTGTGCGGCTGAATTATTCCACGAAGATAATAAAAGACGAAGGTCAGGAACAGATCGGTGGTTATTTCTCGCTCATCCAGCGTGTGCCTGTTCTGATAGGTTTCTTTGCGGATATCGGTAACTCACAGGTACATCTACGGATGCGGAATTTTCCAGATTTTGGGCAGCGCTATTATACTTTGAAGGCCGAGATGATTGATGAAGGCCTTATGGACGATTTGGCCAAGCATATTGTGCATCAGAATCAAGATTTTATGCGTCTGGACCTCTCGAATGATGTGCGGCAGAATCTGCAAAAAAAAATTCGGGAAGAACAGGCTCAGCGTCAACGCGAATTAGATGAGGCCGAACGGGCGTTGGCAGCTGAAAAGCTTCTGGAGCAGGCGCGCAATGTCTCTGTCCTGGATAAATTGAAATCAGGCATAAAGAATATTGCTAAGAAATAACCTGTTATGGTTTGTCAGATGATTTAATTTGAAATGGCAACCTGACGGTGAACACCGATCCAGAACCGAAAGTGCTGTTCGCAGTAATCCCCCCCCCTAGAATATTAACGAAATGCCAGGTAATGGACATACCCAGGCCGGTACCACCATATTTTCGCGTGGTAAGGGCGTCGGCCTGCATAAAGGGAATGTAGAGCTTATCTACCTGATCAGCCGTCATGCCAATGCCTGTATCGGCGACCGCAAACTCGATGAAGTCTTTATCCTCACCAATGAGTTTTCGCACAGAGAGGGTGATGACGCCATGTTCGGTAAATTTCGCGGCATTACTGAGCAGGTTAAGTAGAACCTGACGAATCTTTACTACATCGCTGTGCATAGTGCCCATTTCTTCATCAATATCAAGATTAAACGTATTATGATTTTTATTAACGAGCGGTGTTGCGGTGGTCACGATATTATCGAGTAACATATTGATATCGAACTCCTCGATATAGGCCTCCATGCGCCCTGCCTCAATCTTGGAAATGTCGAGGATATCGTTGATGAGTGTTAGAAGGTGATGGCCAGATGAGTATATTCTCCTGGCATCTTCCGCAATATCAATTCGTTCTTCTTCCTTGGCCGTTTCTTCCAGCATCTCGCTATAACCGATAATTGCATTGAGTGGCGTGCGCAATTCATGGCTCATATTGGCCAGAAACTGGCTCTTGAGTTTACTGGCGTCCAGCGCCTGATCTCGCGCCTTGGCCAACTCGGTGTTCATTTCCAATATTTGCCGCTCGGCATATTTTTGCTCGGTGATATCGCGCAATATCACCATGCGAGAAGATTCTCCTTGAGAAGAAAATATAGGCGCCTGTGTGACGGCATAGATGAAGCTGCTGTTACACGGTTGAACCTCTACGGTATTAAATCGGTCGTTGGTTGGATACTCGGTGAATAATTTTGAAAACCGGGTTTGGTTTATTGATGAATTGTCCAGACGTAGCAATGTCATTGATGCCGTATTCGCATGCTTTATGTAACCATTACGGTCAAGGATGACGACACCATCCTGCAGGCTGGAGAAGAGTTCATCGGCAACATCGGCAACTTGAACATTCAGAAAACGGTATTTTGATACGGCAATTGAGGTGAAGATGGAATGTATAAGAATACCAACATCATGCAAGGGCAAGATGTCATGCCGACCAAGGACCTCGGGTATAAATACAATCGTAATAACTGTTATCACAGAGCCAGTGATTGCCCCGGAGATCAACAGTAACAGCGGCTTCTTCTCCAGCAAGTCGGTGCTGGAACGATAGCGTTGCCAGAGTAGATAAACACCCAGCAACATTGGCAATGTTGTCACTGCGCTAACTGTTCCATAGAGTGGTCCAGAACGATGCAAAATTCCCCAAGGGACGACGTAATACCCCATCTCAACCAGATTGGTTGTGACACTGATGATCATCGCGATGATGGCCAGCACCTGAAAAATGGTGTTGCGACGACTCTGCGGTAGTCCGAGGTAGGCGTAAGTGAAGTTGAGAAAGAGTGAGCCGACAGGGATCCAGAAGAGGGACTGGATCTTCAGCATTGGCATATACCAATCAGGATTGATTCGTAGCCACAGCAGGAGATCAAGGAATATCCACATCGACAGGCTGATGGAAAAGAGCAGGTAGGTTCGCTTTACCTTTCCGGGTTGTGCCTTGGCGTGAAAGTAGGTGGTAACCAGACTTGTGAGCAAAAAACAGACAAAAGGCACATAGGCATACACATTGGTGCTTTCCAAAGAGGCTGTCTGCATGAGTTGGGCAAAATCCCTGTTTTTTTATGTATCGCTGGGGTGAATTGGCTTGAGCCTGTTATCGACCCCCATGTCCTTAATCATTAGGGATTATAGTAGCCTAGGCTGTGGCCTTTTGTCCTAGTACTGTTAACAACTCCTCTAATTTGGTCAGACGCTGTCCACGCTCCGATAACTCCAGGTGGATGCGCAGCTTGTCCTTGCCATCCAGTCGGTAGACCTTAGGAAGCTTCTGTACTAAACGAATAATCTGCATTGGGTCGATATCGGGTTTATCGGTAAACCGAATGTAGCCACCTTGTTCACCCAGGTCGATTTTGAGAATCCCCAGCGGTGTGGCCTGTAGTTTCAGTTCGCCAATTCGAAACAGAGTCTTGGTGGGATCGGGGATAAGCCCAAAGCGGTCGATCATCTCAACCTGAAGTTCGCGCAATTCCTCCTGACTGGTTGTGCTGGCAATACGTTTGTACATGATTAGTCGTTCATGCACGTCTTGTAGGTAGTCTTCTGGGATCAGGGCGGGGATGTGCAAGTCGATCTCTGTGATCTGGTGTAGTGGCTGTAAGAGATCAGGCTCATGCCCTTCGCGTAAGGCCCTGACAGCACGCTCAAGCAGTTCGGTGTACATGGCGTAGCCGATTTCATGCATCTGGCCGCTCTGATCTTCCCCTAATAATTCACCCGCACCGCGTATCTCCATATCGTGTGTGGCAAGAGTAAAGCCGGTGCCGAGCACTTCGATAGATTCGATGGCCTCCAGGCGTTTTTTAGCATCCGCCGTCATTGCTGTGGTGGGAGGGACAATCAGGTAGGCGTAGGCGCGATGATGTGAACGGCCTACACGGCCACGTAGCTGATACAACTGCGCG
>JAHEDA010000028.1 GCA_024641445.1 Gammaproteobacteria bacterium | reverse complement strand
CAATTCCGCAATATAGTCTCATTGTGAGTTCCTCTTATAGGTTCGTTTAGCTTCAGAAACTTAACGATATCGCCTATTTGAGGAACTCGCTAGATGATTATCAGGTCTTGAATTGTGAATTCTATCTGCTAGGCTAAGAAGATGAGCCGCCCCTTACGCATTGAATTTGCCGGAGCACTGTATCATGTCACCTCAAGAGGAGATGGACAGAAGGACATTTATTTTGATGACCAGGACAGAAAGGATTATCTGGCCGACTTAGCGGAAGTCTGTAAACGCTTTAATTGGCATATCCATGCCTATTGTTTAATGAGCAACCATTACCATTTGCTTCTAGAAACACCGGATGGAAATCTATCAAAGGGTATGCGCCAACTCAATGGCGTCTACACACAACACTTCAATCGCCATCACCAACGTGTGGGTCATGTCTTTCAAGGCCGGTATAAAGGGATTATCGTCCAGCAAGAGACCTACCTGCTTGAATTAAGTCGTTATATCGTTTTAAACCCAGTGAGAGCCCAAATGGTCCGGGCGGCAAAGGACTGGCCGTGGAGCAGCTATCGTGCAACATGCGGGATGGTGAACACACCGGAATGGCTCAACACCGACTGGTTATTGTCCACGTTTGCCAAAACGAAAAAGACAGCCATTGAGCGGTATCGAGAATTCGTTGCCCAAGGCAAGAATCAACCCTCACCGTGGGGGGAACTGCGGAATCAAATTTTTCTGGGAACGGAACAGTTTGTTGAAGAGATGCAATGTAAAATGAATCTGGATCAGGAATTGAGTGAAATACCGGCTGCACAAAGGAGAAAGTCCCCCAAGCCGCTTGATTACTACAAAAAGAAATATCAGGAACGAAACCATGCAATCACAATGGCGTATCACAGTGGTGGTTATAGTATGAAAGAAGTGGGGGAATACTTTGGTGTTCATTATTCAAGTGTCAGTAAAATAGTTAAACAAGTTGAAAATTCACAATTCAAGACCTGACCCCTGCCCTCCCTATGCCAATAATCGCAGCTATTTTGGGCGGATTCGTCGTTGCACTTGGTTGGTATCGAACAGGCCATTTAAACCGTGCAAACAATATACATTTGAAGCGTCTCGATTATCGAATAAAAGCCCTCGAATCGTTTTTGCCAGTATGGCGCGAAATTCAAAAGGATGGTGGGGCGCTTAATAGAGCCGACGTAATAGAGAAACTTGCCACCGCTCGGGAATCGTTTCACCTCTATGGCACACAAGGTGATATCGATCTGATTGAAAAACTCGTGACGGCAATTGAAGCGAAAGACTTAAATGCAGCAAATGAAGCACTCCCACCGCTAGTCAATCTTATTAAGCAAGGTGTTCGCGGTGAACTTCAAATCGTCGCATAACAAGCGCATCGTGGCGGGACCGTTTAGCTGTTCCGCTTTGCTGCGCAGTAAAACGGCCCCACTGAAACTACCACATAAAAAAAGACACCAGAGTTTCCCCTGGGTCTTTTTTTCATACAAAGAGCTAGTACGATTTACTTGATCTTACTCATCTCGTCGGCCAGTTCATCAAACGACTTCTTGGCCTGAAACTTCTGCCACAGGGCCTGTTCATTGTTCATGCTGGTCTGAATTGCATGTTTTGCCAGATCCTGCGCCAGCTTGGCATCCAGGCCAACCAGGACGTAGAGCACCTTGGTCTTGGGGTTGGTAGCGGTAATCACAATCTTGGAACCGGACATCTCTTCCTTGGTGATCTGCTTGGAGACTGAGCTATTTACCCGATCAACCGTTTCGGCATCCGCCGCGCCAGTGGTCTCGGCATAACGCTTGACCATGTTTTCCACTGTTACTTTCATCTGACGCGCCAGAAAGTCACGCGCACTGGCAGCGGCCATGGTCTTCTGAAAGTCATACCCCGCCTTGGTCTTTTCATAGGAGCCCACGGCGCTAATCTTTACGTCCTTATAATCTGCACCACATACCCACACTGGCGCAGGCGTGGCGCCGTCATCCGGGAAGCTACACTCGGCCACTTCCTGCTTTGGCGGCTTGCTGGCACACGCGGCAAGACCTAGTGAAATCAGACCAATTACCAATAGATTCGACTTACGCATTGCTTAACCTCCTGTCATTGAACTTTTTTATTTAACCGACTCTTGCATTAATTTTTGCAGATCATCATTGGCATTATTCAGTGCATCCTGAACGGCCTTTGTTATCAGGACATCCTCTGAATCACCACCAAACGAAACACCCTTTCCTGCCACTTGGCGACTCCAGATCACACTATTGGAGTCGTGTACCTGTAACTTGAGGCTGACGCGGGCCAATTGCCGGTTGCTTTGCAGGCTCACCTCTGCAAGCTCGCCCGTCAACAGCAGGCCTGATTTGTCCTGGCCAGCAGCTTGAATGCTTGCGCCCAGTTCACTCATGGTTTGAGATAACTGATTGCGAATACTCTCGGAGTGCTCACCCGTGACCTGCAACGACCAGGGTTGATTTACAAACTTGCGCTGCTCTGCCGCCTTGGCCTCGCGCATGGCGCGGTCTATGTCCGACTGGCTGATGCGTGCACCTGCGTAAATAGTGCATGAATCACGGTCGAGCCAATGAGAAAATATCTGGCTATTTTTGAGTAGTACATCAGACATATGCTCCGATGTGATCTGACCCATACGACTCGACCCGCCGGTTCCGCCGGTATCCTTTAGGATCGATATGACTTCGCTCTTAACCTGGACATTGATCATGCGGCCTAGATTGTCGCGGGCTCGTCTGTCTGCATCGGCGAAATCAAGCGTTTTGCTACCTGAACACTCGGCAATACCCTGGCTCACATAGTCTCCCCCGGCTGCCGATTCCCGATCGGCCCATGCCGGCCGACTCGCGTTAGGGAGATAATCAGAGCAGGTGCAAATCGCCGGGCGCTTTGGTGCAGTTGAAAAACATGCCGACAACACGAGCGACGCTAGTGCTACGGTGAGTAATTTTGACACGCCATGAGCTGAATTCAGACTGTTTGACATTGAAACAGTTACCTAAAAGTATCCGTAAGAAAGGAAAGGGCGTGGAGTTGTCCACGCCCCTTTTCCATTTATCGCATTTGTTTGCTGACTTCCTGGCTCTTCGCCTTCATCTCAGCAACACGCGCCAGGGCAGAGCCGATTAACTTATCCGGTTTTGAGGTGTTACGATCTGCCTTGTGATAATAACTTTCGGCACGGTCGAAATCACCGCCAATCTCCGCACACACACCCATGTTGTAGTTCACTGCGGGTGAGTTACCATCGCGTGAGCCTGCCTGTTTAAACAGGTCACAGGCACGGTCCATACGCTTGCCATCGACGAAATCCATTGCGGATTTGAAGAGATTCTTGGTGTCACTGCTCATGACATCGTCTTTCTCCATGAACTCGATGGTGACCAGCACGGTGAAGGGAGCAATATCCTTACGCAGACCATCCAGTACCTTGTTGATGGCCTCGTTCTGAACATCGCCTTCGCTCTTGTTGAAGCCACTACCCGTTGATAGTGCATTCGACATACCAATCGAGCCGACTGCACGCATACTGCTATTGCAGAAGGTATTGGAGGCAGAGCCACTATAGGTCTTGGTAAAGATGATGCTACCCTTTTGAACGCTGACGGCCTTCAAGGTAAATCTTACTGAGGCTGACTTGTCGATGCAGGGGGTTCGTACAGTCGACCAGTCATGGCACACACCGCTGCTATCTCTCACTTTGCATAACTTGTCTTCTTTCTCATAGTTACGCACCTCGACCGCAGGCATGTTCAGTCCACCCATAATCAAGGTGTCGGCGCCACCCAGGTCACCGAGTTTGACCGCATCCTTTTCATTGAACAGGCCGGAGCTGCTGACCATTTTTTGCTCAGCCATAATCTTGTCCAGCATTTGACGCTCAAGTATCTCGAAATACGGCTTACCATTAACCTTGACATTGGCGATGAAGGATTCAACCTGTGCGGTGAATGAACCGTTGTCGCCACTTATATTAAAGACTGCGAGTTTCTTCGCGCTCTGCATCCCCGCCTCGCGGGCGGGCATTAAGACCTCTTGCTGTACCTTGGGGGCGCTACATGCCGCAATGGTAACGGCAATGATTAACAACAGCCCATTCTTGAATTGTCCCTGTTTCATTGGTAAACCTCCGGTTTTTCTGTTTGTCGTCCTCGCGTCGTATCGGCTGCACCCATCTGCAACAGATACAATACCAAGGTTGTATCGGACATCGACTCTAACTCTTTAAGTGTTTTTAGTCCCCCTCCTGCACTCAAGGCGCTGTTAAATATAAGTACAAACCTATATTCATAGTGATTTTCGGCTAACTGAAATAAATAAAGGCCACCCCGCCCAGGCCTCTCGTCGAAGATGAACACCCACTATTAAATAATGGCCAAATACACCAGATGGAAAAATGTTTAAAAACACGCCACAATTGCCACTCACCGTAGATCACCAACCACCGCTCTGCCATGATCAATTTCCTTGTCGTTGAAGACTCCAGCACCATTCGCAACTTCATCCGTGCCGCCCTGCGCATGATGGGCTCGGTCAATGTCCACGCCGTCGCCGATGGTGATGAGGCCATAGCGCTCCTCGGCCAGGAGGAAATCGACTTTATTCTGTGTGACTGGAACATGCCCAAGATGAGTGGGCTGGAGGTCTTAAAGGCCGTACGCGCCAATGAGGCCTGGCGCGACATCCCCTTTGTTATGCTTACCGCCAACCTCGATCGCGAGAGTGTGGCCCAGGCCAAGGCCGCCGGGGTCAGTGGCTACATCGGCAAGCCCGTGCGCCACGACCAGCTCATCACCAAGGTACGTCAGGTGCTGGCGCAGTAATGAACATATCTTAACCACGCTGAAATTGCCTGTTGCTACTCACTCCCTCTATTGTCAACAAACATTAGCTGACCTATAGTCCCGACATATCCGCAGCTGGATATGCGGAAGTACAAATTTCAGTTCGGTTATTGCTATTCAACACATCTCGTTATGACGTTGTCCCACCCCCCCTCGTGATGAAAGGAGTTATCACATGGCGAATTTTGATCCTGCCGTCACCAAGACCCTCAAAAATGAGGGCGGCGCAAAGATTACCGAAGACCCCAACGATCGGGGTGGCCTGACCAAATTCGGCATCTCCCAACGCGCCTTTCCGGACGTTGATATACGCGCCCTCACGGAGGCGAAGGCCAGGGGCCTCTACAAGTCCAACTATTGGGATAAGGTCCAGGGTGACGCGATAGCCAATCAGGCCATCGCGGAAAATCTGTTCGACACCGCCGTAAATATGGGTGCTGTCACCACGACCCGGCTGGTACAGATGGCATTGGAGATATCGGTCGATGGCGCCTTTGGCTCCAATACCCTCAAGGCCATCAACAGTGCCAACGCCGAATTATTTTTGGCGAACTTTACCCTCGCCAAGGTTGCCCGCTACGCGCACCTCTGCAATCGCGACAAGACTCAGAATAAATATCTGTTGGGCTGGATCAATCGTGCCCTCGGGGGTGTTGCATGAGCATTGCCAAACACCTCTTGCAAGGCAAGAGCGCCCTCAAGGCCGTTGCCAATCTACTGGATGAGATCGATTTCACTCCCGCAGAGCAACACGAGGCCAAGGTCGAGACCATCAAGACCAGGCGCGCGCATAGCAAGACTCAGCCTCGCAGCCCGGCGAAGAAAAAAATTGGTACTGCCAAATTAAAAACTAAACCCGCAAATTCACGCAATAAAACAAAATCCAGGAGGAAACCATGAAGAACCTTATAACTGGCATTGCCCTTTGCCTATGTGCACTACCGGCCCTGGCCGCTGACCCGATACCTGGGCAGGTCCTCACCACCTTGCGCCAGGTTGAAGTTTTCCGCAGCCCACCTGAAAAGAAATTTTTAATCATCCAGGGCCCCGGCTCTGCCATCAGTAGTTTGACTAGCCAGACACAGGTCACTGTGCGTGACACCAAGATGGTCGCCACACCCGCACGCAATGATGTGTGGGTAAGGCTCGATCAGGGATGGGCTTACTACGGCACTAGTGACAGTTCCAGCAACTTCCGTTAATAGAGGACATAGACATGCAACCAAATTATATTCTCGAAAATCTGTTAGTCATTATCCTGCCCTTTGCGGTCTATTTTCTCGGTATCACTATTCGCCGCCTTGCCATTCCCGGGAAAAATGCCCCGCCACTACGCCGTCAATATCTACTCGGAATTCCGGTCTCACTGGTAGTCGTTTCACCCATGCTGCCCGTGCTCAACAGCTCCATGGCAGACACCTCTGCTTTATTGATAACCCTCGGTGTGATTATGGAACACGGCATGATCGTGAATGAGACCATCACCAAACACCTTGCAAGCCGATTGGCGAAATAGCACAACTAAAAAAGCCCGGCGTTGCCGGGCTTTATTTTCTTTCCTCCGGCGTGCCTAAGCCGCCGAGGCCTTACTCCTGGTCTCATCATCATGATAGGCCACGATACGACGCACCTCGTTCTTGGAGCCCAGGATGACCGGCACACGTTGATGCAGGTTATTGGGTTTCATCTCCATAATACGTTCACGCCCGGTGCTGCTCATGCCTCCCGCCTGTTCAACGATGAACGACATGGGGTTGGCCTCATACATCAATCGCAACTTACCGGTCAGACCCTTGCTGGCCATCTTGCTGTCCATGGGATACATGAAGACGCCACCACGGGTGAGGATGCGATGCACCTCGGCCACCATGGAGGCGATCCAACGCATATTGAAATCCTTACCCCGTGCGCCGTCTGTACCCGCCTGGCACTCATCCACATAGCGTTTGACCGGCGCCTCCCAGAAGCGACTGTTGGAGGCGTTGACGGCAAACTCCAGCGTGTCTTCGGGTATGATCATATTCGAATGCGTCAGGATAAATTCACCGATGTTTTGATCCAGGGTGAATCCGTTCACACCATTGCCCGTGGTTAACACCATCATGGTCGAGGGGCCATATAGCGCATAACCGGCGCAGACCTGGTCCGTACCTGGCTGCAGGAAGTCCTCGGCCTTGGGGTTCTGGCAACTACCCTTGCAACGCAGGACCGAGAAGATGGTCCCGACGGAGACATTGACGTCGATATTGGAGGAGCCATCGAGGGGGTCGAAGGTCAGCAAGTACTTACCGCGTGGGTACTGCTTGGGGATGTGATAGATGTCTTCCATCTCCTCCGAGGCCATGGCCGCCAGGTGACCGGCCCACTCGTTAGACTTGAGAAATACGTCATTGGAAATGACGTCGAGCTTCTTCTGGCTCTCACCCTGCACATTCTCTGAACCCGCCGAGCCCAGCACACCGACCAGCGCGCCGTGGTTGACCAAATTCGAGATCACCTTGCAGGCGGTGACGATGTCGTTCAGCAGCGAGGTAAAGTCGCCGGTGGCGTCCTTGATACGACGCTGCTCTTCAATAATAAACTGGGTAATGGTTGTTCCGTTATGCATAACTTCTTAAACCTTTGAAATGTATGGTAATAGGGCCAAAAAAAAGGCCGATAAGTATATCAGCAAATAATGATGGTTAATAGTTATCCAAGCCCTCCCCGCACATCCCGGGAAGAGGCTTGGCGAAGGGGGTATTTAGCGCCGGCGGGTCGGCAGGGTGTCCACGGTGGACTCGATCCAGGTCTGGACCTCTTGCAGAATTTCATCGGGCTTGCGCCCCTTGGTCTCGATGGGCTTGCCAATACGGACCTCGATCGTCCCCGGGCGCTTCAAAAAGGCACGCCGACCCCAGTAAACCCCGGCATTGTGAGCCACCGGCACGACCGGGTAGCCGCTCTCGGCTGCCAGCATGGCACCACCCACTTTGTAGCGCCTTTTTTCACCTACTCCGGTGCGCGTGCCCTCGGGAAAGATCACGACCCAAAGACCCTCGTCCAGGCGCGCCTTGCCTTGTTCGATCAACTGACGCACCGCCCTCTGACCGGCACCACGATTGATGTAGATAGGCTTCATCATGGACAGGCCCCAACCGAAGAAGGGCACCCACTTCAATTCCTTCTTGGCGACAAAGGTCTGGATCGGGAAGATCAATTGCAGCGCCATGGTCTCCCACGCCGACTGGTGCTTGCACATGATGATGGCCGGGCCCATCGGTATATTCTCCAGACCCTCAATGTGCGGGCCGATACCGCAAAGCTTTTTGAGCAACCACATATTGATAAGCGAAAAGTTTCTAATGTAGGCCGAGCGCACCTTTACTGGAAAGGCAAACAGGAGTGAGGCACTGCTGATGACGGTCATCAGGCTGAGAATCATACCGGCACTAAATAGGAGGGAGCGGATAAACAGCATAAAAGTTCTCAGAGGTTTTGTTGTAAGAGGGCTTCGACACATTCCGCGAGATCGGTATAAACCGGTACACCACCCAGCTCCTTGCCCTTGGCCAGAGTGCGCTCACCCTTGCCCGTTCTAACCAGGATGGGATAGGCACCTACAGCCCGCGCGACTTGCAGGTCACTCAGGGAGTCACCGACAAACGGGATACCTGTAAGCGATACGCCCAGCCGATCGGCAATATCTTGCAGCAAACCAGGCTTGGGCTTGCGGCATTCACAGTTGTCGTCTGGTGTGTGCGGGCAATAAAAAATTCCCTCGATGTGTCCACCAAAATTCGCCAGCAGGCGACGCAACTTATCGTGCATCCGGTCAAGCGTGCCAACATCAAAATACCCACGCCCGATCCCCGATTGATTCGTCACCACCATCACGGTGAAACCGGCGTGATTCAAACGTGCAATGGCCTCCAGCGAACCCGGCAATGGGATGAACTCCTCGGGCGACTTGATGTAGTCGTCGGAGTCTTCGTTAATCACACCGTCACGGTCGAGGATGATGAGTTTCATTTCTCGTTCCAGTATTTAAGCCGCAGCAATCTGTTCGCAGTTATGTAATGGCATGTCAGCAATATACTACGATCCGCCTGCGGCGGATTACTGACCGCTGAACTCGGATACGCGAATTCTACCGTTAATCATTCTGGATTCACGCCGCATAATCTTTTCCATCTTGTGCCAGAAGGCATCTTTTAGATCAAAATCAGCCGCAATGGCGGTACCAATGAGCAGAATAAACAGGTCCGCCGTCTCTTCCGCTAACTCTGATTTACCCTTGCCTTTGGTGACTGCGGACGCAATCTCACCCAGCTCTTCAGACATCAGGGCAATGCGGTAAGTCATCTCCTCGCCGCCGGTATTCTTGAAGTCGTGCTTGTCGTGAAAGTCCTGCACGGCCTTCAGCATGTCGGCATAGGAGTCCCGGTTATATGGCTTGCTCATTACAAATGCACCTATTGTTGCAGGACGGAGATATCCGCCACGGTGAGGAAGAGATTGCGCAGGCGATTCAACAACGCCAGGCGATTGTCTCGCAGCTTTTTATCCTCGGCCATGACCATGACCTTGTCGAAGAATGTATCGACCGTGTCACGTAGCGTCGCCATCTCGTGCATAGCCTTGGCGTAGTCACGTTTGTCGATGAGCGGTTTGACCTTGGCGCTAATCCTTTCCAGCGCCTCGGCCAGGGCCTTTTCTTCCTTATCGACTAACGCCGCCATGTCGAAGTTGTCTGCGATCTTTATCTCGGCCTTCTTGATGATGTTGGAGATACGCTTGTTCGCCGCCGCCAGCGCCTCGGCCTCGGCAAGTTTGCGGAAGTCGCTCACGGCATGCAGGCGTTGCTGGAAGTCCAGTGGGCGTGTCGGTGTAACAACTATCACGGCCTCAAAGGTATCGTGGGCGATACCTTGATCAGTGTAATAGGCACGCAGGCGATCCATCATGAAGGCAAAGACCTGCTCAACCGTATCTTTTACAGTGAGGCGATCCTTGAGTTCCTTTGCGGCGGCCTCGACCAGTACACGAAGGTCGAGATCGAGTTCGCGTTCAATCACAATTCGTAACGCACCCAATGCGGCGCGTCGTAGCGCGAAGGGGTCTTTATTTCCCGTCGGGGGCTGACCAATACCAAAGATGCCGGTCAAGGTATCGATACGCTCGGCCAGTGCCAGTGCCTGACCGCTCTTGCTTGCGGGTAACTCATCACCCGCGAAGCGGGGCATGTACATCTCGTCCAGGGCCTGCGCCACATCACCGGGCTCTTTATCGTGTTGCGCATAATAACAACCCATGATGCCCTGTAACTCAGGGAACTCGCCCACCATCTCAGTGAGCAGATCACATTTACTCAACTCGGCGGCGCGCACTGCTAATTGCTTGTCGCCACCAATCTGTTCAGCGATAAGACGTGCAAGATTGGTTACGCGATGAGATTTATCGAACAGCGTACCCAGCTTAGCCTGGAACACCACGGTCTTGAGTTTTTCGCGGCGCGCATCCAGACGTTGTTTGCGGTCCTGGTTCCAGAAGAATTCGGCATCGGTAAAGCGTGGGCGGATTACGCGCTCATTGCCCTCGCGGATCTTGTTGATGTCCTTGCTCTCGATATTGGCCAGGGTAATAAACGCGGGCAGCAACTTGCCCTGCTTATCCACCAAATGAAAATATTTTTGATTCGCCTTCATGGTCGAGATCAGCGCCTCTTGCGGCACGCCGAGGAAACGCTTTTCAAAGCTACCCAACACCGGCACCGGCCACTCCACCATCGAGGTCACTTCATCTAATAGATTTTCATCAATGACGGCCTGACCACCGGTCTTCACTGCGCTCTCTTCGATGAGTGCGCGCACGGTATTACGCCGACGCGCGAAATCGGCAATGACCTTACCCTCACTTTCGAGCAAGACTTCATACTCAGAGGGTTTCGGTATCACTATTGGCTGCGGATGATGAAAGCGATGACCGCGAGTCTCGCGACCGCTCGTCACGGCGAGGATAGTGGCGTCAATGACCTCGTCACCAAACAACAGCACCAGCCAGTGCACCGGACGCACGAATTGCGCATCAAGATCCCCCCAGCGCATACGCTTGGGGATGGGCAAGGCATCCAGCGCTGCCTGCACGATCGCGGGGATGAGTTGCGCCGTGGCCTGACCCGGTTGCTGACTGCGAAACACCAGCCACGCACCCTTATCGGTTTGTAGCTTTTCCAGTTGATCCGGTGTCACACCGCAAGACTTGGCGAAACCGATCACGGCCTGGGTGGGCTTGCCCTCTTCATCAAAGGCCGCGTTCAACGCCGGGCCACGCCGCTCCACACTCTTCTCCGCCTGGGTCTCGGCAAGTTCCGCGATCACGACCGCGAGTCGACGCGGTGAGGCATAGGGCTTGATGGTCTTGAACGACAGTTCGGCCTTTTCCAAACCGGCACGGATACCGTCGGTGAAGGCCATTGAAAGTGTCTTAAGTGCCTTGGGTGGCAGCTCTTCGGTGCCGAGTTCAATCAGTAAATCACGTGTGCTCATTTGACACCTCCCTTACACATGGGGAAGCCAAGTTTTTCGCGAGCAGCGTAGTAGGCCTCGGCGACGGCGCGGGCGAGATTGCGCACACGTAAAATATAGGCCTGGCGTTCGGTGACCGAGATGGCTCGCCGCGCATCCAACAAGTTAAAGGTGTGTGAGGCCTTGAGGACCTGCTCATAGGCGGGCAGGGGCAGGCCCAGCGCTATCAGCTTTTGGCTCTCTGCTTCATGCACACCGAACTGATGAAACAGTGCCTCCACATTCGCATGCTCAAAGTTGTAGGTCGATTGCTCGACCTCGTTCTGGTGATAGACATCGCCGTATGTGACTCGCCCGAGAGGGCCATCGGTCCAAACAATATCAAACAGACTCTCCACGCCTTGCAGGTACATGGCGATACGCTCAAGCCCATAGGTGATCTCACCACTCACGGGTCGGCACTCCAAGCCGCCGACTTGCTGGAAATAGGTGAACTGGGTGACCTCCATGCCATTGAGCCACACCTCCCAACCCAGACCCCAGGCCCCGAGCGTGGGTGACTCCCAGTTGTCTTCAACAAAACGAATGTCATGCACCAGCGGGTCGATGCCGAGCATCTTGAGGGAACCGAGGTAGAGGTCCTGAATGTTCAGTGGCGAGGGCTTGATGATGACCTGAAACTGATAATAGTGCTGGAGTCGATTCGGGTTTTCACCATAACGACCATCGGTAGGGCGGCGTGAGGGCTGCACATAGGCGGCACTCCAGGGCTCGGGGCCAATGGCACGCAAAAATGACGCGGTGTGAAAGGTACCTGCGCCCATTTCCATGTCATAGGGTTGCAGGATTACGCAGCCCTGCTCGGCCCAATAGTGCTGTAAGGCCAGAATCAGACCCTGAAAGGTATCACCCGGATGTTTCGACATGCGCTTGCCCTGGCGGGTTGTCCCCGTCCTCAAATCATTACTACCAAAGGGCGGCTATTATAATAGGTGTACCCGGCCACGTCAGCGCGAAGTCGGGATAAATCCTGGGCAATTGCCAACGCGCTGATTGCTCGCATGCTTCGTCCAGCATCACAAAAATCGTGGCAGCCCATTTGGGGCCAGCCGTATTCGTTCGCTCAACGACCACCTACCTCTGTCCGGTTACACCATGAGTAGGTCCCAAACACAACACTGGCACGAAACCTGCCTGTTAAATTCACCCTGGGGCGGATTATTTTTAAAGTCCGTCTCTCGCGCGTCGCTGATAGTGACATGAGGTATCGCTTCGTAACGGGGGTATTGCATGGAATCTCCAATAGAAGTCGGACATCAAACCGCACAATGGCACAAGCTGGTCACCGACGCCGAGCATAGCGCCGGGACTCAACTCAACGAGGAGCTGGAGAGTTATCTCGTTTTTCTGCTTATGCGCTTTACCTCCCGCCCGGACATGGCCGCCAGTATCCTGGCCCTCGAATATCTTGAAGGTTCAAATCAAAGTGGTGCGACTCGCCAAAACAGCCTGCGTGATGTTGGTGATAAATGCCTGCTCTATTCCGGCCTGTTTCCCATGCGCGCGCGCCGTCGACGCGTCCGTATCAGTTACTTTGTTGACCTCGGTCGTGGCGCCTACCACTCGCTCGCCGGGGATGCACATACCACCTTGTCAGGTCTGTTTGCGCAACTCGCCGAGGGCTTTGTCAGTGTCATGGATGTGATGCATGCCATGCGCAGCCTCAACCAAAATACCGCGTTGCTTGACCCCATGGCGGCTTATGAATTGTGGGCAGAGACGGGGGCCCAACAATCCCGTCTCTGTATTACGACAAACCAACACTTTTTTACAGCCAGGACTTTGGCAGAAAAAAAACATTAGCCCTCAACCCATCCGGCGCCCTGCTACACAGTATCGTGTACTCAACGTGTAACAAGGAGGTTTTCATGTCCGGCCACACCCGTCTGTTTCTGCTTCCTTTGATACTTCTTATCGGCGCAGGCGTTGCCACAGCGGATGAGGTTATCAGTCTCACCACTCGCGGCGATGTCACCCAATCATTTCTCTTACTCAAACCTGAAAAACCGATTTCCAATGTCATTCTGTTTGCAGGCGGCCATGGCAACCTCGATTTAAGCCAGGGCGCATTCGGTCCTGTTATCGGCTGGGGCAAGAATAATTTTGTCGTTCGCACCCGCGAGAAATACCGGGATCGCGGCTTTGTCGTGGCCGTTGTAGACGCGCCCTCGGATCACCATGGCAAAAAGGGCATGAAGGGCGGCTTTCGTGATTCGTCGGAGCATACGACCGACATTAAGGCCGTTGCCGAGTATCTGAAAAAACTGAACGGGCTCCGCGTCTGGGTGATTGGGACCAGCCGAGGCACCGAATCGGCCACACGGGCAGCCATTGACCTCCCTGGTACTGTAGACGGCGTCGTCCTCACCTCAAGCGTCAGCGTCCCGAATAAGCAGGGCACGGCGGTGACGGAAATGGCGCTGGGTAAGATTACCCAACCCACACTCATTACCGCGCACAGGAATGACGGTTGTAGCGTCTGCCCACCCTCTGGTGCCGAAGAGATCAAGCGCATGCTTGTGCACGCCCGTGTCGCAGAGGTGCGCTATTTTGACGGCGGCGATAGTAAGTCCGACCCCTGCGAGGCAATGTCGCATCACGGTTATCTGGGCATCGATGATTCGGTGGTAAAGAGCATCTCGGATTTTATTATTGCAAACACCGCCCCCATTAAGCGTTAACTATTCTCTCTCACTTTCCCCAAGCAGCTGTCTGGTGCACCAGCTATTCGCGCACGTTTAGGGTAAAATACTGGATATCCCTTACGTTTTCCCAGAGTTTCAGCCGCATGATCATCCAACGAAAGGCCGTCTCCCTCATCTCCGGGGGCCTCGACTCCATGCTCGCCACCCGGGCAGTGATGGAGCAGGGCATCCATGTCGAGGGCATTAACTTCTACACCGGCTTCTGTGTGGAGGGTCATACCCACGCCATTCGACAACGCGACCGTGATAAACCCAAACGCAACAATGCGCTGTGGGTGGCCGAACAATTGGGCATCAAGCTACACATCGTCGATGTGATCGACGAATACAAAGACGTACTGCTCAACCCCAAGCATGGCTACGGCGCCAACATGAATCCTTGCCGTGACTGCAAGACCTTCATGATCCATAAAGCGGTGGAGTGGATTGAGAAAAATAATTTCGACTTCATCATCACCGGCGAGGTGGTGGGTCAGCGCCCGATGTCGCAACGCAAGGAGCTGATGCCGGTGATTGCGCGTGAGTCCGGTGCGGGCGACCTGCTGGTACGCCCCCTGAGTGGAAAAAATCTACCCCCGACCAAGCCCGAGCGTGAGGGCTGGGTGGACCGTGACAGGTTGTTTGACTTCTCCGGCCGCTCACGCAAACCACAGATGGCGCTGGCTGAGCAGTACGGCTTTACTGACTACGCGCAACCCGCAGGGGGTTGCTGCTTCCTCACCGACGAACAGTATTCACGCAAGTTGGTCGACATGTGGCAACACCGCAACAGCCGTGACTATGAATTGGATGACATCATGCTGCTGAAGGTGGGCCGTCACCTGCGGCCACGCCCTCACTTCAAGCTAATCGTTGGGCGCGAGGAGGGCGAGAACAATTTCATGGAGGGCTACCGCAAGCAATTCATTAGCCTGCATCAGGTCAGTCACAACGGCCCATTAGTCTTGGTAGACGGCACCCCGACCGATGAAGACATCACCCTCGCGGCCCAAATTGCCGCCCGCTTTGGACAGGGCAAGAACGAGCCCGAGGTTGAGGTGGGTATCACATACCCCAACGGTGATTCACGTACAGTACGCGTTGAACCCATCGCACCCGGCAAGGTTGAGGACGCCTGGTACGTATGAGCAAACACGAGCTTGATGCGCGTCGCCTCATGTGCCCATTGCCGGTGATCCGCACACAAGATAAGGTGGCCACACTGGGCCCCGGCGATATTTTGGAAGTCGTCTGCACCGATCACGGCGCATTAAATGATATCCCGGCCTGGTGTCGCATAAACGGTCACAAGGTCCTCTCGACCACGGATGACAAACGCGAAGTACGGATTACGATCGAGGTTGGTCATGACTGAAAAAGACGCGCTACACTTTCGCACTAGCCCCACGGCCGCCGCCGATGAGGCGCGCTCGAAGCGTTACAAAGATATCTTCTGGGTTACTGTCATTGGGTCAATTATTGAC
>JAHEDA010000027.1 GCA_024641445.1 Gammaproteobacteria bacterium | reverse complement strand
GATGTTGGGTTGGCAGCTTGCCTATCTGGCACTGAACCTGATACTCCTTGGGATGTTGATAGATGGATTAATCGCATGGCAGGGCCTGGCGATAAATACCTTATTGGTAGCACTGTTACCCGTTCTTATCAGTCATGCCATCTTCACGCTGGCAGACCGAAAACTCCCCAATCACTTTTTCGTCTACGTCTTCATTAACGGATTTTTTGGTGCCGCCCTGACCTTCACGCTCACCATCCTGATCACAGGGTCTGTGCTGATCCTCGGCGAGGTAAAGGGTTATCACGAACTCGCCAGTACATATTTTATCTTTCTACCCCTGATGGCCTTCCCTGAGGCCTTTATCACCGGCCTATTGATCACTATCATGGTGGTTATGCGCCCAACCTGGGTCCAGACCTTTGATGACCACCGTTATCTTCACGGCAAATGATCTGCTAAGGAACCTATGACTTATCGTTACGCCACCCCTGATGAGGCAGAACAGGCATTTTATAGCGCCTTTGAGCGCAGTGACCTGGCAACCATGATGGGCATTTGGAGTGAGGCCGACTATGCCGAGTGCATTCACCCCATGAGCAAACGCATTCAAGGCTATGCGGCAATTCAACAAGGCTGGGACGAGATATTTCAGAACACCCCTAGTATCCGCTTCCAGATCCGGGGCCAACGCCAGATCACCCGCACCAACCTGGCCATTCACATCGTCAACGAGCATATCCTGGTCAATGATGGTCAGCGCGAGAGCGAGATGCTCTCCACCAATATCTATGAAGAGACTGCGCAGGGCTGGCGCATGATCCTCCACCACGCCACCCCCATGACGCGCCCACGGGCCCACACCACCGACGCCCCCACCCCACCCCGCCTGCACTAACCTGTAGATTGATCAATTCCGGGGCTAAAAGCCCAATTTAAGTGCATGTAATTACACACGATTTACCCCGCCCTGACCAAATTGGTCACTTTCTGCCCCTTCTGGTCAGCCATAAAAGTGTCAGATTTCCGTCATAGTTTCAAAAGCGTGCGTAAGTTCACGTTATGACAGGTTTTGTGATTCAGTCGACATTTTGGCATAGGGCCTGCAACATGAGAGGTGTATCACAAAAAGAAATACGGTTAGGAGTTTTGTAAAGGGCAACCCACACTGAAAGGTGCGGGGCGCAAAATCACCGGTCTAACGGGTTAACTACCCCATGACAGCGGGATCGCCAGAACTCTCTTACAACAGGTGCAGTACTCCTGACCGAAACAGAACGCTTGTTCGGCATAAGGAGTACGACAATGAAGAAGGCATTTCTTGGCATCTGCGTCCGTGGCAATCTGCTTGCATTGACCCTCACCCTATTCAGCCTCGTTGCCAGCCCCGCCATGGCGGAATCCAACGGCACCTGGAACATGATCATCAACGGCAAGGCCTTTCATATCAGCAAGCCCCCCAAGGGCAAGACCTTCAACGAGGCCAATTTTGGTTCCGGCTTCCAATATGAATTTAAGCAGGACGCCTACGACAAGTGGGTCAGCTTCACCACCGGTTCAGCCTTTATCGACTCTTTTGAAAATATGTCCTACTACATTGGCGGCGGTAAGATGCGTCGCTACAAGCCCGGTAACGGCTGGAATATCGACGTCGGCATGGTCGGCTTCGCGATGGCCCGTAAAGACGTGAATAATTATCGCCCCTTCATCGGTGTGTTGCCCGTGGCCTCCATTGGCACCAAGGACATCGCCCTCAACTTCACCTATGTACCCCCGGTTGACCCACAGCTGGCCGAACTGGTGTTTGTACAGCTGAAGATCGCTATTTAACGAGTAGGGATTACAAACGAATTCCCCCCCACGTCCTACAACAACGATTGCCGCAAGCAATTTGCCCACCATCCCTGGTGGGCCTTTTTTTTGTTTGTCTCAGTCAAACACCCGCGCAAAACACATAACGTCCTGCGCATCACTTACGCTAAGATTCGGAAAGACCGTATGTCGATGCAGGATGCCTTCCAATATAAAGCTACACTTTGCCAACACGTGCGCTGAGGCGGTATGTTGGTGGTGACACAGGGCCTCCAGGCGTTGAATACCCAGTGTTGGCGCAATCTCAATCATCGCGTTGACTGACTCGGTGGCATATCCATAACCCCATGCCTCTTTAGCCAGTACATAACCCGTCGCGGCACGATACGGTGTCTCAAAATCGATCCCCGTACTACCCAGCAATTCACCACTAATACGCGACTCGATTAAATAAGGACCGGCGGGCCAGCGATGCCAGGCCTCCTCGGCAAACTCCAGAAATTGTCGTGTGTCGATGAGGTTCGTGTGCGTTGGCCAGGATAAATAGTTTGTCACTGCCGGTATTGATGCATAACAAGTGAAGACTGCGACTGCATCATCGATGCTTGGCTTGCGAAGTATTAAACGCGAGGTTTCAATCCATTCAGGTGCCTTCATGCTCCATTCCTATCGTTTGGACTTCTCGATTATAACCGTTGCGACAACACCTCACGTACCTCTGCATCGGTGAGGATAATCGGATTGGTCTTCATGCTACTACCACGGCAATGCTTGATGATGTGCTCCAGGTCTAACTCGTGCAGACCAAAACTCGACAGGCGAGGGAGTTGCATACGCTTCGTCCAATCCTGGAGTAGCGCCAGCAGACGCTGAAATGCCATTGCGTGATCGCGGATACGCTCCTCACACAGGATATCCGCCAGACGTGCATATCTTTTCAGCGCAGGGTTCTCTGGCTCGCGTTGTAGCATGGCGTTGATGTTTACTGCGGTCGCGGCCGCCACCAGGCTCCCACACACGACACCATGGGGAATCGGGTGAAAGGCCCCCAGCGGCGAGGCGAGTCCATGCACCGAGCCCAGGCCACATTGCGCTAGGGTGATGCCCGACAATAGTGCCGCGTAACCCATGTTGGCGCGATGCGCCAACGTGTCGCCCTGCTGTTCATACCAGGGTAACAGGCTATCACGCACAGCACGCAGACCACTAATGGCGAGCGCATCGGTAAAGGGGCTCGCACGCAGGGAGACATACGACTCGATTAATTGTGTGAGCGCATCCATACCGTTGGCCGCAATAAGAGCAGGGGGACAACTCTCCAGCAGTTCGGGATCAATGATGGCGTACTCCGCCACAAGCTTGTCATCGCGAAAGGATTTTTTGAATCCTTCGGGGCCCTGCACACTCAATACCGCATTCTTGGTTGCCTCACTGCCGGTGCCGGCCGTAGTCGGAACGGCGATCCAGGGCACGGCAGGACCGGTATAATCCAGTTCTGGCCCAACACCCTCCAAATAATCCATGACGGTACGCCGCACTTTCAATAATCCCGCGATGGCCTTGGCGGCAT
This sequence comes from Gammaproteobacteria bacterium, assembly GCA_024641445.1. Classification (GTDB taxonomy): domain Bacteria; phylum Pseudomonadota; class Gammaproteobacteria; order UBA6429; family Thiohalophilaceae; genus JAHEDA01. Next base: position 12,267 of record JAHEDA010000027.1, on the reverse strand, counting down.
CCAGGGCACTGCCGCCGCCAATACCGACCACAACATCAATATCATTCGACTCATACTGGCGTACGAGTTCATCAATAAGTTGCGGTGAGGGTTCACCACCAATGGTGCAGTGCTCCCAAACAAGCTGATATTGTTTCAGTCCGGTATGCAGACGCTGCCAATGTTCAGAATTGATGAACGACTGACTACCGGTCACCAGCAGTACATGTCGACCATAAGCCGCTGCAAGTTGTGCAATTTTGTCAAAGCTACCGGCACCGAGCTCGATTCGCGGCAACCGGGCAATAGAAAAGGCAGAAAACATTTTCTTATTCCTTAACAAGGTCAGACATGCTGGACCACGACACAAGCAAAGTGCTGTTTATCAGGCAAGCCTCAGAGAATTTTGCACGCATCATCGAAACCCAGGCGCGGAAGACGTGGATGCAACTTCTCGTCTCGCCCGTAACCGACGGCACAAATAAAATTTGTTTTAGTCCTTCCGTCAGAAAAGAACTCTTGATCCAAATCTGCAAAACGGAAACCTGTCATGGGGCCAACATCAAGCCCAAGACTACGGACCGCCAACATAAAATACGCACCCTGCAGGGTGCTGTTACGTAGCGTGACCTCTTCCACCTTTACTGGATTGTCGCTGTACCAACTCGATGCCTCGGGCTGATGTGGCCATAATTGTGCTAGTTGTTTATAGAATTCCAGATCACGTGCGATGATCGCCACCACTGGCGCCTCCTGGCATTTGCGCACATTGCCATCATTCACATGCTTTAGCAGTCGTTGTTTCGCCGCATCGCCTTTCACAAAGACAATCCGCGCCGGGCAGGAATTGATCGAGGTGGGCCCCATCTTGGTCAGTTCGTAAATTTCGTGCAACTGCTCATCGCTCACTGGCCGCTCCTGCCAATAGCTATAGCTATGCGCCTCGCGGAAGAGTGTGTTCAACGCCTGTTCGGACAATCGCTCACGCATCATTGTATGACTCCTGGAAGATTTTAAGATTATTCATACCATATATTCCTGCCAGCACCCCACTATGGCGCGGCAAACTATACTCATCCGACTTCACCACTACTGCCGTGTTGGAGGCGGCGCATCATCCAGTGATTCTATAAAAGACTCTATTGCAACCCGGTCTGGTGCCTCTGGCTCAAGCTCGAGATAGCGCCGCAGGTCCAGCAGGGCCGCATCAACATATTCGATATGTTGGAAGATCATTCCCCGATCACGAATATCATAGGCGGCATCCGGCTCCAGCGTCAGGATCATCTCGATGATACCGAGTGCCAGCTGAAGATTCTGCGCCTCCATATAGATGTTCTTCAAGTTACGTAGTAAGCGCACTAATATCTCACGCTTACGCGCCGCGCGGAGTAGACTTGGGTCTGACTCTACCGTTGGGGCATCCTTGCCATACAGGTCTCGCAGGCGTTGATTCAATTCAGCAGATGTAAGTTGACGGCCTCCCGCAAAGGGGTCGAGCACCTGTTCAACCCCTCCGTCCTTGAGCTTTACCAGAAAATGACCGGGAAAGGTCACTCCAGATACTGATAGCCCCAGTCGTCTGGCCACTTCCATATAGATGATACTCAGGGTGATTGGGATACCTTCACCCGTATCGAGTACGCGGTTGAGATAGCTATTGTCCGGTGCAGAATAGTTATCGACACTCCCGTGCAGGCCAAGTTGTCCAAACAAATATTTATTGAGTACATTGCATGTCTCGGCAACACTCGCACCCGCTGGCAACATATGCTCAACTGCAGCTGCGTAGTGATCCAGTTTTTGCATGGCCTCAGCGACGTCATCAATTGGATAGACATAACGACTGATATTCAGTGCGGCCTCGGCCAGATCGATCTGACTGTCTGCCTGTAAGACATAACTATTCAATCGCGCCTTGATGTCCGCAAGGGTGGATGTCTCGATATGGGTCATACCCATACTATAACGCATCCATTACCACTCGTCGGTACCCCAGTTCGGATAACTCTTGCTGAAAATATCCCTACGGCACCGGTGACTTTACCCCGCAGGCCTTTTCACTCAAAATACGCCTGAGAAGTTGCCAAGGTCACGACCCATGATCCCCCTGCACGATGACAATCCCACCCGCATCTTCCCCCTTATTACGCTTGGATTTATTGTTGTGTGCGTGCTGGTATTTTTATGGGAGCTCAGCCTCGGTGACAAGGCCGCACAATATGCCGTCTATAGTTATGGTGCAGTGCCTGCCATCCTGTTTGGCTATAAGGCATTACCGCATGTACTCAGCATCATCCCGGCCTGGCTCACCATCATCACCTCAATGTTCCTGCATGGTGGATGGATGCACCTCATTGGTAACATGCTGTATCTGTGGATTTTCGGAAATAATATCGAAGATGCCATGGGGCATTTCCGCTTTATCATTTTCTATCTTGTATGTGGAGTGATTGCGGCCCTGGCACATGCCCTCGCCGATACACACTCCATTGTGCCCATGATCGGTGCCAGTGGCGCCATCTCGGGCGTGCTCGGTGCCTACCTGCTGCTCTATCCCCATGCGCGAGTATTGGTAGCTATTCCGCTGGGATTTTTTATCCACACCATGCGCATGCCGGCGGCATATGTCCTGATCTTCTGGTTTGCCCTGCAACTGATCAGCAATCTTGCGGGGGGAGGGGGTGGTGTGGCCTGGATGGCACACATCGGGGGATTCGTTGCGGGGATGCTCTTGATACCATTCTTTAAACACTCAAATGTGCGCCTGTGGCAGGCTCGACGCCGTTACTAACACACGCGCTGACTTCGGTTATCCCCTAGGTAGCAGGCATTATTTTATCGAGACAGGCCGCCACCACAGGCTCACCCTCAAACTTCCAGACATCCATCTCAACGCGTTTATTATTGAGCGGGCAAGGAAACGCCAGGTACTCTGCCAATAATTTCATGCCTCCGGCGTGCTTGTTGTTGACCCCGTAACGCGGGTCCCCAATCACCGGGTGTCCACATGACTCGAAGTGACGACGGATCTGATGGGTGCGGCCGGTATGTATCCGGGCGAGCAATATCGAGACATCCTGACTGGCTGCATATTCAAGCAACTCATAATCGGTATGGGCAAATTTTCCATCCAGCGGCGTTTTAACACTGCCGAGAGGCGCCGCTCGCAGGTCACCACGAACCCAAACGCGATAGCGTTTTTCTATCACATCATTTTGAAATGAGACCGAGAGCTTTGCCGCTGTTTTCTTGTCATGCGCAATAATGACCAAACCCATCGCCTCTCGATCCAGACGGTGCACGAGAAAGACATCGCGTCGTGGTGTGAAGTGCTGCTCGACCTGACGCAACAGGCTACAGTGATCGCCAAACTCATTACCCTGTGTCAACAGACCGGCGGGTTTACACCAGATGCTATAGCGCTGGCGGTCCAACAGGCACACACTCTCGGGTGGTTTCAGCGCCAGTAACTCGGGGTCATAGTGCAGGGTCAGAATATCGCCGGGGAAGAGTGACTGTGTCGTCCGGCGTAATCGCTTGCCCGGTTTACCCGCGCGTTGCCACCACACCGCGCCCTTTTGCATCGCATCCTTGATACGTCCCTTGCTCAGGGCAGTCTCCCGGGTCAAAAGGCTTGCGGCCTCAATGGGACTCACCACCGAGAGGGTACGCGAAAGTTTTGTCATGATGAATTTTGTCGGGATTCAATAATCGATGGAATCCATCGGTTTGGTGTCTGAGAGTTTAAAGATGATGGCCTTGGCTTTATCGTAGTGACTACTCTCCAGCACACCCTGATCACGCAAACGCCGCAACATCTTCAACTCCCCTGCCAGACGTTTGTCTTTGCCAAGCCGTGTTTCCTGTGCCGAACTCACTGCGGCATTAAAGGCCGCAATAAATTGCTGGTAGGTCTTGCGATTGGGTTTATTCAGCAGTAGCTCCAATACTGGCACCCGAGCGAAGGGGGAAAGATAGACCTGTTTATGCTCCATCTTGACCAGAAAGACACCCAGGCACAGGGCACTGGCCGAGATACCCAGGAGCAGGCCCGACCACCAATAATTGGCGAAGACCCCACTAAAGAATTGCGTCGACCAGGTGTAGAGGGCACTCAGCGCCAGAAGCGCCAGCGCAAGGCCCAGCCATTTCCAGGGCCTGTGTACATGTCGAGTACTCTCGGTACTGATGCCCTTTAGACTGATGGAATAATCATACTGATGCCGACGTGTCTTGCGCACAATACGCAGTTTGTCATCGCCATTCAGTTCAAGATACTGAACTCGATCTAGCAAATCGGATTGGGTCAGGCTAATTTTTAGTTCAGGGGAAAGGCTGTTTTTATCGCTCATCACCACCACCCGTTACGACGCGATCGCGTGGTCCATCTATTTATATCGATATTACACAATAATCGTCCACGCCGGGGCGTAGTATGAGCGGCAAACCGCCGAATTTGTTCACGGAGACGAATGACGGCAGGCAATTTGTGATCCCTGTCACCCTTGGCCACCTATCCAACTATCTTGTGATGGCAGCCTGAATCGCCTTCCCAAGGTCGGCCGGTGAACGTGCGGTCTTCACCCCCGCGGCCTCCAGCGCAGCGAATTTTTCATCCGCAGTGCCCTTACCCCCAGCGATGATTGCACCGGCGTGCCCCATCCGTTTGCCCTTGGGCGCCGTCACCCCCGCAATATAGGCGGCGACCGGTTTGGTTACATGTGCCTTTATATAGGTCGCGGCCTCCTCCTCCGCACTGCCACCGATCTCACCCACCATGAGGATAGCCTCGGTCTGCGGGTCGTCCTGAAACAACGCCAAGGCCTCGACGAAATTCATGCCGGGAATTGGATCACCACCGATACCGATACAGGTACTCTGCCCGAGCCCAAGGTCAGTCGTTTGCCTGACCGCCTCGTAGGTCAAGGTACCGGAGCGCGAGACGATACCGATCTTTCCCGGCAGATGGATCGCCCCGGGCATGATGCCAATCTTGCATTCACCGGGGGTGATAATACCGGGACAGTTGGGGCCGATGAGACGAACACCCGCCTCACGCACCACCATCGTGGCCTCCAACATGTCGAGGGTGGGGATACCCTCCGTAATACAGACGATCAATTGAATCCCCGCATCGACGGCCTCCAGGATCGCGTCCTTGCAAAACGCGGCGGGTACATAGATTACGCTCGCCTCGGCGCCAGTATGCTCCACCGCCTGATGCACGGTATCAAATACGGGCAGATCAAGATGTTTACTGCCGCCCTTGCCTGGCGTCACCCCACCGACCATTTTGGTGCCATAGGCGATCGCCTGCTCGGAATGAAACGTCCCCTGTTTACCGGTGAAGCCCTGACAGATGACGCGGGTGGCCTTGTTGACGAGTACACTCATGACTTTAACCCCTCGCCGCCGCGACGGCCTTCTCGGCGGCCTCGGTCAGGCCAGTCGCCGCCATCAATTTCAGGCCGCTCTGATTCAGTAACTCGCGGCCGCGTGCGGCGTTGTTGCCCTCTAATCTGACCACGACCGGGAGTTTGATACCGACTTCCTGTACCGCGCTGATGATGCCCTCGGCAATCAGGTCGCAGCGCACGATACCGCCAAAGATATTGACCAGCACCGCCTTCACATTTTTATCCGAGGTGATCAGTTTAAAGGCCTCGGCTACCCGCTCCTTGGTGGCGGTGCCGCCGACGTCGAGAAAGTTGGCGGGGTTACCCCCGTGCAGCTTGATGATGTCCATGGTCGCCATGGCCAGCCCGGCACCGTTGACCATGCACCCGATATTGCCATCGAGTGCAACATAATTGAGATCATGTTGCTTGGCCCGATTCTCGCGTTCGTCTTCCTGGCTCGCATCGCGTAGCGCAGCCATATCGGAGTGACGATAGAGGGCGTTGTCATCGAGATTGATCTTGCCATCCAGACACAACAGGTCACCCTGCCTGGTGACGACCAGCGGATTGATCTCCAGCAGGCTCAGGTCTTTCTCCTCAAACATGCGCGCAAGTCCACTCAGTATCTTGCTGAACTGTTTGAGCTGTTCACCAGTAAGGCCCAGGCCGAAACCGAGCTTGCGGCACTGATAGGGTTGCAATCCGACCAGGGGATGAATCGCACTCTTGAGAATTTTTTCAGGCGTGTCGTGCGCAACCTTCTCGATCTCCATACCACCCTCGGTGGAGGCCATGACCACCACGCGGCGGCTGGTGCGATCGACAACCATCCCGAGATAAAGCTCACGCGCGATCTCGCACGGCGACTCAATTAATACCTGATTGATGGGCTGTCCCTCGGTCGTGGTCTGATAAGTCACCAGACGCTTACCCAGGAGGTCCTTCACCGCGGCAAGCGCCTCACTCTTATTATTGGTAATACGCACACCACCCGCCTTGCCTCGGCCCCCCGCGTGCACCTGCGCCTTCACTACCCAGCGCTCACCGCCAACCTGTGCCAGCGCCTGCTCGGCCTCGGTAATAGAGCTAATCGCCACATTTCGCGGCACCGCCGCCCCATACTGGGCAAACAACTGCTTGGCCTGATATTCATGCAGATTCATGGGGGCTCCTGGATAGGGTTAAAACCGGCGTATTCTAGCGTAAAAACACTGGCGGGTAGCGAGTCGTAGCAAGGCGGGGATATTGCGGTACTTCATCACTACGAGCAATCCACTGCACGCTACCGCTGTACCGACAGCACGATCTTGCCCTGTGTATGCCCGGCCTCGATTAGCCGATGCGCCTCGGCGGCCTGCTCTAATGGCAAAACGTGACTCACATGGACATGCAACTTGCCCGCATCGACGAGCTGGGCGCACTCTTCCAGGATGCGTACGTGACGCTGACGGTCCAACGGAAGATCGCGCATCATCGGTGTCAACATCAGTTCAAAGCCGATGCGCAGATTGCGGGTACGCGCCTCTTTCCAGTCGACGCCGTTACCAGGGTCCAGCAGTGTCACCAGATCACCATAGTGTGCCACCGCTGCAATACTCTGGCGGAAGGTCTCGCCCCCCACGGTATCAAATACCATGTCGGCCCCTTTACCCTGCGTCAGCGCCAAAACCTGTTCGACAAAGTTGTTTTGGGTGTATTCGATAACCTCGTCAGCACCCAGCCCACGCACAAAGGCGGCCTTATTCGCATCGCTGACGGTAGTGAGCACGCGACAGCCCGCCAGCTTTGCTAATTGAATCGCGATATGCCCCACACCGCCGGCACCGGCATGCACGAGCACCGTCTGTCCTGCCTGGATCCGCGCACGTTGATGGAAGGCCTCCCACGCTGTGATGACCACCAAGGGCAGTGCCGCACTGTGTACATAACCCAGCGCGGCAGGTTTGTGACTCAAGAGTGTCTCATCGATTACGGTATATTCGGCATAGTTACCCGGCTCGCGCCCGAGCCCGCCATGACAAAAATATACGGCATCGCCTGGCTTGAAACGGCTGACTTTCTTACCTACCTCGACGACCTCGCCCGCACCATCACAACCCAGGATCGCCGGTCCGGTCGAGGGAAAGAACAGCCCACGCGCGCGCACCTTGGTATCAATAGGATTGATGCCTGCCGCATGCAGGGCAATCTTTACCTCGGTGGCATGAGCGATTACAGGGATCGCGCCAGGGCGGTATTGAAGGACCTCCGGGGCACCCGGGGCATTCATGAATACGGCATGCATGATCGTTACCTCCACTAAAGATTGCCTCTAGTGTAAGACCAAGTGCCAGTCAGCGGCCAAGAAAAATAATCTAGTATGGAATCACGTCATCTCATGGACGGGTTCATACGGGATATAAAACCAGAAGTGGCTGCCCCCACTTTCCGGGTTGGGCTCATAACCGATCTCACCGTTCATCAGGGTAACAATCTGCTTACACACGGCCAATCCAATCCCCATGCCCTGGAACTGCCGCGTACTGGAGGTATCGAATTGACTGAATCGCTCAAATATACCCGCTTGCGCCTCCTTGGGGACCCCGATGCCGGTATCGACAACGGTGAAACGCAAACGCTGACGCATGGGCGTTGTCACCGTCTCCACGAGCAACTTTATCTCACCCTGTTCAGTAAATTTAATCGCATTGGCGAGTAGATTGGATAAAACCTTCTCCAGCTTCTCGCGATCTGTTCGGATCAGCGCATCAGGGGTAATCATCAAGACACCCGTGAGGTCCAGACCCTTGTCACGCGCACGCTGACGATAGGTTACCAACACCTCCTGTACCAACTCATAGGGAGAGAAGACCTCGAGCTTGAGCATGAGAGCGCCTTCATCCATACGCACCAGGTCGATGATCCCGCTCAGTAAGGACATCAGGCGCTGTGCAGAATCCTCGGCAGTGTCAATGTAGGCTCTCTGCTCGTCACTCAGCGTGGTATCACGCAGTAACGACATGCACCCCATAATACCGTTCATGGGGGTACGAAATTCGTGATTGATGTTGGCGAGGAAATCGTTCTTGATCCGCATCCCCTGCATGGCGGCCTCACGCGCCAACAACAGGTCTTGCTCAAATTGATGACGTTCGGTGACATCACGGATCATGCCGGTAAAGACCACTTCATCATCGATTTTCACCTCGCTGACGACCATATCCCCCATGAATTCACTGCCGTCGCGACGTCGGCAGGGTACCTCCCGCCCAATACCGATTATCTTGCCCTGCTGTGTCTGCATGTAATTTCTCAAGTAGCCATCGTGCTCACGGGCGTAACTTTCGGGCATTAGAATGGAGACATTGCGCCCTACCGCCTCGGCCTCGCTATAGCCAAACATTTGAGAGGCCGACTCATTGAAGGTCTGGATCACACCCCTATCGTCGATGGTAATGACGGCGTCTACCGCCGTGCGCAGAATGGCCTCGGTACGCGCCCGGTCTCGCCGCAACTGTGCCGTACTCTCGCGCAAATATTCAGCCAGGCGGTCAAAGGCCTCACCGATCTCGCCCAGTTCATCCTGACCATGGACCCGGCTGCGCACGCTGTAATTACCCTGTAGCATGGCCTCAGCGGCCAGACGTATGCGCTCGGCACGACGGGTAACGAATTTCTTCAGCATCCACCACAGCAGGATGAAGGCCACCAGCATGGGGGCCAGCACGCCAATGAAGAGTATCTCCCACTGCTCCCGCAGACCCCTTTCAATATCCTCGTGGGCATTTGAGTGTAGAAAGATCACGCCCTGGGAGACAGTGCTCTGACCGGCCTCTTCCCTGCGCAGAGGCACCGGGAAATAGGCATAGATCTGCTCCTCCCGATTACTGATGAGGAGTGGGCGCGAGGATGCGATGGCCTCCTCTGCCAGGTCGCGGGAAAAGCCACTATCGACCTCTTCGATACGCTTTCCAAACCACTCAAGCCGGGTCGAGAACAGTACCTCATAGTTCTTGAGCACGCCCAACGTAACCAAGCCCTCATCATGCGCATACTTCCCCAGCAGGTCATGCAGGTGCACGCCTCGGTCCTCTGGATATTCGTGCTCAACTACCTCACGCAGATGCACTAACTGGATATTGATGTGTTGCTTCTCCTCCCGCATCAGGTCTGACTGCATGTGCTCCATTTGCAAAAAGGCTGACAAGCCAATCAGGAGAAAGAAACAAAAACCCAGGATAAGCGGGATCAATAACTTCAGACTAAGTCGATAGGAAGGGGATCTACGGTGCATGCTAAGGGGGGCCTGGTCAGTCATCGCAATGGTTCATCTTTATCGCTGATTGCTCGATTGGCAATAGGTATCATGCGTAATTCTGCAGGTTAAAACCTACTTAGCCTGTATCGGTTACGTGTGGTAATAACTTTATGACTGAATCAATGGTCAAAGACTATACCCTGATTCCAGTTAACCTATTTAGCCTCGACCGGGCCGTCCTACAGATAGACCCGATTCAGGCCAATAAAATCACCCCCAGCGCTTGACCCCACGGACAAATATGCCAAGATGCCAAGTTACTTTTGAGGCCATAACCTGAAATCCGGGGATAGTATGCATAGAATCACCTTTCGTGCCGCCCTCTTCCTCTGCCTGGTCAGTCCTATGGCCCAAGGCGAGCCCTGGAGTGGCCCGGATATGAGCGCCGAGTTATATCAGTTTAATGTCTACACCCCGGAAGACGCCTATAAACAGCTGGTCACTATTAGCAAGGACGGGGTGCGCATTGAGGGCAATTTCTTCAACCTGGGGGCGGCCCCCGAACCGGTCCAGACCATCGTCAATTTCGCCCTCAAAAAGTGCTGGTTAGTCCGCCCCAAGTCCAAAATATATATGGAAGACGGCATCGACCCCGCCACGGGGTTTTGCCTCAGTAACTATCCCATCATCCCCGACCCCGATTACCGCCTTAGCCTTTGGAGCAAGACCGCCTGTACGGGCTACAAGCTTTCTGAACGCATGGGGACAGAGACCATCCAGGGGCGGTTCACCGAGAAATGGGCGTGTGGCGATCCAGAGCGGCAGTTTGCGGTATTGCAGTGGTATGACCCACGGATGAAGCTGGTGACCCGCGAAGGGACGCGTGATGGAGATATCTATGAGTTACGCCGTATCACTACTACCCAACATAATCCTGCGCTATTTCAAAAACCAACCAAGTTTCGTAAGGTCACATCTGAGAAATTTTATCCGACGACGCTAAGTCCTATCCGCTGAGACGCCATCTCCACTCATCAGATAATCAAAACCAGTCATCCTGGTATGACTGGCCAAACCTCACCCACCCAATAAACTTCAAGACAGGTCCCGCTAAACAGGAGACGTGCCGATGGGGCAAAATCGAAAGGGTGAGACCGGAGGCATTCCATTTCGCACCGGGCGGTTTTTCAGTGTATCCGGACAGTGGTTCTTCGCCAGCCGCGAGGGGGTCGACCATGGGCCTTACCTGTCACGCCCCGAGGCCGAGAAGGCGCTAAGTAACTTTCTGAACGATGTCGAGACAACAGGCCTATTCGATCAACGCTACACCAATTGATCGAGACGACGACTACCTCGCCTTCTTCTTGCGCGAGGCCTTCTTCTCCAGGGTCTTGAGCCAACGCGAGACGTCTGCTGTGGGTTTCGGCACCTTGATGGCACGCGGGGCCTTGCGGTCGGTGCTTTCAAAACGACACTTCACCGCCAGACGGAAGGCCTCATCATAACCATAACGCTGAATCGAGAAGGTGCGATTGCGCTGCTTGCCCTTTTGCATATAGCGGGCAGACCAACCGTATTGCAGGAAACCGGTATCACGCTCGGTCTTTTGCAGGGACACACCCACTACGCCAGTCTTGTTGCGGGCATCTGACTCGTGATACCCCTCACCACGTTTCTTGTCGGTATTAATATTGTACTTTTTGACCAGGGTGTCACGATGCGCGCGCGCCGCGTCTCTCGCCTTGATCTTGCTGCCATAGACACCGTCAGAGAAGAGTCGCTGCTCAACGGGTTTGGAATTGATATAGATACGGACATTCCAACCCTTGACGTTGGTGTAGTCCATACGAGTGATATAGCGGTTACCGAGGGGGGGGCTCTTTTTGGTTGCCATATTCGCCATTTTTATCTGATTAAACAATAGGTTATAAAAATTATACTGCAAATTACATGGTAATTTGCACGGAAATTTAGCATAAAGTCCAAAAAATGTGTAGCGCTTTGTCCGACATGCGACAAGGGCATTTTTTGGCCTCATCTTCTGTACCTTCGCGCCTATCACAGGGGTGCAGTGATGCGTGCAAATACTACAGAGAGAGAGAGATCGCTACATGTACTTAATGCATAGCACGAAGCATAGATGATATGTTAGGAGAGATACCGATTCGTAACAATTCTTAACATATTTATCGTTAGCCAAAAATACTGCATGACAATACACAGTCCGACTCAGACTGAAACTATCCAGCACACCCCCGTACCACCATGTCCGCAATAGCCGCGTGGATTCTTGGCCAGATATTGTTGGTGATAGTCTTCCGCAAAGTAGAATTCTGGAGCCGCGATGATCTCCGTCGTGATATCGGGAAAACACGCTGTACTTAATGCTTGTTGATAGGATTGTGCCGAGGCCTCAGCCGTTTGTTGCTGTGCAGTACTGTAGGTATAAATTCCAGAGCGATACTGGGTCCCCACATCGTTACCCTGACGCATACCCTGTGTTGGGTCATGTGCCTCCCAGAACAATTTCAATAACACCGCGTAGCTAACGCGTGCAGGCTCATACACCACCCGCACTACCTCATTATGTCCGGTCATACCCGAGCAGACCTCTTGATAGGTCGGGTTCGGTGTATAACCGCCGGCGTA
>JAHEDA010000026.1 GCA_024641445.1 Gammaproteobacteria bacterium | reverse complement strand
TGAACCCATCGCCCTCCAGCACCTTGTCGTGGGGGTGAACGGTCTCGGCGTAGGTCATGCCGTAGGTCATACCACCACATCCGCCACCGGTGACAAAGACCCGAATCCCTTCTACGCTGTCCTCGGCGGTACTCAACAGCCCCTTCATCTGCTCGGCCGCCATGGCGCTGAGCCGAATATCGGATTCATTGATTGCGGGAGAATATGCAACTGCATTCATGGCCTTTTTACTCCTGAATTCGCTATGCTTGTGTTTTGACAGATGACCCGGAAATTCCGGATAATAACCAAGTTGATTGGTCAGATTTTACCACACCCGGGCCGGAAGACCAGCCCACTTGTGAAGCATAAACCGTCTTTGGAGTATATCAATATGGCACGTATGGTGTTTTGTCAGGTCCTGAAACGCGAGGCCCCCGGCCTGGAAGCAGCCCCCTATCCTGGCGAGGTCGGTATCCGTATCTATGAAAACATCTCGGACGAGGGCTGGCGTCAGTGGCTGGAGCGACTCACCACTATTATCAACGAAAATCAACTCAGCACGGCCGACCCATCCAATATCCAACTTATCGAACAACATATGATTGGATTCCTGTTTAATGAGGGTGATTTGGGCCAGCTCCCGCCCGGGTTTCAGGCAGCCGGGGGCAAAAAGTAGCGTCTGCCCAACATGAAGTTTTGCAGTGAGTGTGGCAAGCCCGTAGTACTGCGCATCCCCGAGGGGGACAACCGCCCCCGCTACGTCTGCCTGCACTGTGAGACCATCCACTACCAAAACCCCAAGATCATCACGGGGTGTATACCCGTTAGCGGCCAACGGATCTTGCTCTGTCGCCGCGCCATTGAGCCCCGGCTCGGTTTGTGGACCCTACCCGCCGGTTTTATGGAGAATAACGAGACCATGGAGCAGGCGGCCAGGCGTGAATGTGAAGAGGAGGCCTGTGCTCAGGTTGAAATTGAGGGACTCTTTGCCCTCTTCAGCCTGCCCCATGTTAATCAGGTCTATGTCATGTATCGCTCACGTCTGCTAAACGATGACTTTCGAGCAGGAGATGAGAGCCTTGAGGTCCAGCTCTTCACCGAAGATGAAATCCCATGGGAAGACCTCGCCTTTCGCACAATCCATTACACCCTTGAGCAGTTCTTCAGTGACCGTTTGAGTGATCACTTCCAGGTTCATACACGAGATATCCAGGCCGACCAACCACCCCGTTAGAATCGGTGCCGACTCAACCGTGTTTGGTCTACTACCCTCCTCACTGGGTTTATATCCACGCGTCGCCTTGTCAGGTCAGAAAGGTTTGCACACGGTCACAAAGCGGCTCTGACAATAGCCCTCGACTAGAGAAAGTGTGAATCGGTTCATGCCTGCCTTGGGGGTTTCATCTAAGGTCATAGTTGAGTATTGCAAAGGATATAAACCCTACATGGAACAGGGCGACATTCCACTACTGACCGGGTCAAAACACCCTCCCCTGCTGAACCGTCTCAGCCAATGGGCAGAGGGCGTATCGCAAAGGAATGAGAGGGCCTATCTCATTAGCACCACCGCCCTCATCTTATTCGGATATGGCATCTTACTAACGTATCCATTCATGTTTGTCGCCGGTGTTTTTATGCTACCCACGGCAATCCCGGCCGTTCTACATATGACAGATGTTGTGGCACCCTTGCTAAGCCTGGGTTTTATGTTGTTTGGTGGAGTCGGTTGCCTCGCACTCACCCGGCTCCCTTTCAATCTGCCACGAGGGCTTGTGCTCGACGCACAGAAGCTGCCACTTTTATTCACGGAGATTGATACCCTGCAACACCACGCCGATCTGGGGGGCGTCGATCGGGTCGTACTCAATCACCGATTTGAGGTCGAACTCGTGCGTACGCCACGCTTTGGCCTACCCATCCTGTTTACGCGTAGCCTGGTGATTGGACTTCCATTGATGCAGTCCATGCGCCCCATTCACTTCACCGGCGCACTGGCACGCACCTTTGGACGCGCCAGCCGCCGACACAACCGTCTGCTTGGTGCAATTAATCAACATCGGCAATTGTGGTGGCAATACCACCGTGCCCTACGCCGAGCAAAAACCAAACCGCTAATAGTGCCAATGCACTACCTCTTCCAGGGATACAACGCGCTGTTTCAGGCCTTCAGTTTGCCCGCGGCAAAACGCGATGACCTGGCGGCCAACAGCTATATCCTTGAACATCTATGCGCGGACGACACAGCTGAATTGCTTGAGGCCACAGCAATTTGCGACTATCTATTGCAAAACGATTACTGGCCGCGGATTCGGGCCTCGGTTGTCGCCTCGGGTACCCCGGTCATCCCACCACATGCAATGATGGCAAAGTTCTTACGCAATGCTATGAACCGACCCCAGACAACCCAGCAATTGAAACAACTCTATCAGATCCCGCCATCAAGCCTGCTGCCACAACCTACACTCAAGGAACACATGGACTCACTCGCCATTCATCGACTGCGCGCAGTGCCCTTGCTACTTGAGACCGCCGCTCACCGTTTTTTTGATGCCATGCATGGCAAAGTAATCGAACAAATGGATGAAGATTGGCGGCAACGCACCCACCCGGCACAGGATGAAGACAGCAACACGCGCATACACCGAGTCTGGAGTAAACTGCGAGAAAAGGCCCGTCATGTAAGCCTGTCAGAACAGGAACTCTGGCGCTATGCACGACTCACTGAGAAATTTCAGGGTAAACGTGCCGCGGTAATGCTCTACAAACAAATTATCCAACAACAACCCAAACACGCCGAGGCCATGTACGCACTTGGACGTATCCTGCTAGACTATCGTGATGATAATGGAATACGTTTCCTGGAGAAGGCGATGACGCTCAAGGTTTCACTCGCAGCCCAAGGCTGCAAGACAATTGGCAAGTATTTCTTAGCTCAAGGCCACACTGAAAAGGCCCGCATGTACGAGGAAAAGGCCTCGGTATTCGAGGCTAGCCACGCAGCCTAGCCTATTCGAGAGAACCAGACAATTTTATTCCCTGGGCCTCATCAGAATAAACATGCGCACGCGACCAAGGCAACACATTACTGTGCGCCCGGTTAAAGACTACCTGAAACAGTTGCAGATCACTACTCATAAAGGCTGCTATTGATCCCGCGAGATAGAGGCGCCATGCCCGGACAAATATCTCATCGTACATCTCCCGAACCTGCTCGGCATGCTGCTCAAAACGTAACAGCCAGTGCTCCAGTGTTTTGGCATAGTGCAGTCGCAGATTCTCCACATCCTGTACCGAAAGTCCGTTGGGCTCGAAGATGTCCATGAATTCTTTCAAAGAAGGAGGATAGGCACCGGGGAAGATACGCTTCTCTATCCACGCATTCATAAGGCCAGGTCGATTGCGGCCGATGGAGTGCACAAGCCCGCGACCATTGGATTTGAGACACCGCGCAATCACCTCACCCAACACCTGATACTGATCTCGCCCGACGTGCTCCAGCATTCCCACCGAGACAAATACATCATACTTGCCACTGATATTGCGGTAGTCCTCTTCGACGTATGTGACATTGTCAGACAAGCCCTCCTGCGCAGCTCGCTCTCGCGCATACAAGACCTGCTGGTGTGAAATATTATAGGCATGCACCGTCACACCGTAGTGCCTGGCCATAAAACGGGCCAGGCCACCCCAGCCGCAACCGGCCTCAACCACACGATCGCCTGGCTTGAGTTGCAGCTTTCGACAAATGTGGTGCAATTTTGCGATCTGCGCCTGCTCCAATGTCATTGCGGGTTCGGGGAAATAGGCGCAGGTATATTGCATGGCCTCAGTATCGAGCCACAACTTATAAAATTCGTTACCCAAATCATAGTGGTGATGAATATTGCCCTGAGAACCAGTCAGGGTGTTTCCACGCGGGCGATGCAACCACTCTGGAAAATGTCGCCGAATACCGCGCTGTTTTTGCGGTTGCAGGGCAAGATAGACGTCCACAAGGAAGGATTGTAATGGAGTATCGACCGCGGCACGCTCGGTGCTATAGAGGTCGCCAAAATTGTATTCCGGGTCAATCAGGAGCTGCCAAAGTGCTGAACGGTCATTGAGACTCAGGATATGCCGTGAATTCTTGGGACCGATAACACTTCCATCCCACAACTCGATACTGATAGGTGGGGCGCCAATCAACTGAAGCATCTTTTCGGCTATCCAGCGGTCAAACGCATTCGCCTCGTTACTGGTATGCACCGGCTTTTTATGCAAGCCCAATACATGAGGGACGGTTTTAACGCTGTCCCCCAGCATGTTTGATTCTGTGTGCTCTGGTTGATAAGCCATCGCCCCTCCTTGTCTGGTACGGGCATCCTGAGAACCTCACCCATCCCAAAATTAACGCAGCACAGCCCGACTGGCAAGGGTCAATTATCCCCTTCGTCTGTAGCAGAACTGTGCTTTGTGGCACGTTTCTTCTTGCTCACTGGGGCCTTGACTGCCGCCGCATCCTTCGCGGTATCACCCGGCCATTCACCGAAGGGGTAGGGCCGCTCCTCGGTATTGAGGCTCATGTACTGCAATACCTGATACAGGAAGAGACAGAGACTATCACTAAAGGCCCTGACTCGTAGATTGGGCCCGCCCGTAAACAACAGCGAACCAAACTGGAATAACACCACCACCCAAAACACAAACTCAGCCACGCCGTAGATAACAGCAAACAATAAGATGTAAGCACCACGTAGCCAACTATCACGGCGGCGGAGAGACTGTTTTATCTCGGCCCCCGAATCCTGTCTTGCCTCACCCATAATTCATCTCCTTGCGTCCAGACTCCACCATAACAAGTGGTCACGGGCATCTCAAGACAAACAATATAGAGATCGGGCTCGTCTAAGGACGGGGTTTGGATCAATACCAAATGGAGAGGAAAAATTGCATCACATTCGAGGAAAATTTGTAGAGGGGCTCGTTTCCGGCGGTGTAGCCCTTTACTGTAATATCCCTAAAATCGCGGTAATCGAACTGAAAATGCGAGAGCGAGAGGTTGACACTTCCTTTATTGATGAAGCTCCAGCCGCCCTTGGCAAATTCATAGGAGGCCATTGCCGTTATCATGTTAT
Organism: Gammaproteobacteria bacterium; assembly: GCA_024641445.1. Taxonomy (GTDB): domain Bacteria; phylum Pseudomonadota; class Gammaproteobacteria; order UBA6429; family Thiohalophilaceae; genus JAHEDA01. The sequence goes on along the minus strand of JAHEDA010000026.1, from coordinate 10,635 downwards.
AGCTATAAGCACTTAGCTCCTTGTCACGCGCGAGGAAGTTTTGGGCATCTTTATAGGGAAACAAGTCGCTGTAAAAGCTCGCTTGCCCCTGGTTGTACAGTCGGTACTTGAATTCCAGTATCCAGTCATCCCAGGCAGGCTGGGTATATCCCACCATCCCAGATACCGCATTCACCCCCCAGCTATCACCATAACCTCTAACTTCGGCCTCTGCTGCGGCACGGTAGGGCAAATAATATTTGCCACGCACCGCCACGGTATTGCTGATATGGGTATTTGGATAGACCTCAGATTGAAGCGTATAGCCTGTACCCCCATCCGAGTATCGGACATTCCGGTACGGGTTATGAAGATAACCTTCATCAGTAATCGTCTCGAGATCAAAGTTCATCAGAAAACTCTTGGTGAAAATCTGCGACATACCAAGTTGGAAATTCTGCCGTGTCACAGGCTTGGCAAATGTCGGGTCCGTGCTCTGCCCAACAATATCGTCCCCTCGAGAATATCCCAAGGTAACCGTAGTGAGGTCGCCAAACATGCTCTGTGTAACTCCAAAACTTGTTGTACCTGCCTTGTAATCACTTTCAATGCTGGAGGTATAGTTCGCAGTCATGGTGGTCTTGCCATTGAGATAGTCAACACCTAGAGACTGCTGAGTGCGTTGCTCTTTATATGGACTCGCGTACGACATAACATCGATGGAGGCACTGGTGATATAGTCCATGTATTGATTTGCAACAAGGGAAAAATTCTGTCCCACTTGTTTGCGTACCAGGAGTGAGGGACCGGAGATGGTAACCCCACCGCCGCTATAGTAGTGGTACAAGAGATCGGCGCGATCTTCCGGCAACACGGCCGCGTAGGTAATTGTCAGCGTTGACAATGCCCCCAGCAGACCCCAGACACGCAAACGCCTAGTTACAACCACAACCCCCACCGGCCCCTCCCAATGCACCGCGTGCACCTTCGCGCACTTCGTAGACATGTTCCATGTAGGCACTCGATACCGGGTCGCGCCCAAAACTCATAATTGGGTCGGAAAGGTTGGCCCGCTCATATGGTTTTACCCAGGGTTCGACACTGCTACACCCGGCACCGAGCAGGCACAACAACACTACGATTGTCAGACGCATGATTACTCCCGTGCTAACTCACGTACCTGGTTGAGATAGTCCCGCTCATAACCAGGTTTATAGCCTTTATGCAGATAACGCATATTACCGTTGCGGTCTATCATTACCGAGCTTGGCATGGCCACGACGTTATATTGTTTGCTCACCTTATTGCTTGTATCGAAGAGGACAGGAAAACTCACGCCAACCGTCTTCAGCATGGACTTGGCCTTGGAGGAATCCTCTTCAACATTCACCCCGAGTATGACAAAACCAAGCTTTTGATATTTCTTGTAGATATCATCTAACAGCGGCATTTCCTGACGGCAAGGGCCACACCAGGAGGCCCAGAAGTTCAACATTACGACCTGGCCACGATACTCGCTTAATTTGTGATTCTTGCCATCGGAACCCTTGAGGGTAAAATTGGGCGCCGCTCCAGTGAGCGTCTCTGAGGCCGTTGCCAACGATGAGATCGCCATCATCCCGGCCAGAAACATGCCACTTAGAAAACTTGCAGATTTTATGTTCATAATACACCTCGTCTAAAAGTAAACGGCCACACCCGTATGTAGTTCGATGTTTGTACTATTCAATACTCCAACCTGAATGTCTGGCTGGACAAAAGAATGTACGCGCATGCCCAGATGGATATCCCACCAGTCTGCCGCGACAAAGCGATAACCCCAGCCATAGGTAAGATCAAACACTTCATTGCCTGCAAACTTGACGCTTCCAACCCCTGCTGCAAGATAAAGATCGGTATTAAACGCCTTTTTACTGCCAATAAAGACCTCGCCAGGTAACATGTTGTAACCAATCGAGATCGTATAATACGTCAGATTCCGTTTTTCATCTGTCAGCACTGAAAAGGTACCACGCTCGTAGCTGCTCTTTCCGACCTTGGTAGCGCCATAGGCCAGCTCCAGGAAAAAGTCCTCGGTCATGTGATACGAGGCTCGCACACCGATCATCGAGTTGACGGTAAAGTCCTCGACCGCAAGCAGCCCTGTGTATACACCCACCTCAAAATCATCAGCCTTGATACGTACGCTATGGTATTCAGTGCGTTTTATCTCTGGCTGTATCAACTGCTCAGCACGCGTATCAAGATTGGGGATCACCTTTTGCTCATCTGCGGCCACGAGATCATGCAAGGCGAACAGAGACGCGCCCACGCACACCCTCAATAAAAGGCGCCAACGCCAATTTTCCATTCATTCATCTCCAGGTTTGCATTACCACTGGTAAAGATCACGTTCTTTTTATATTCGGCACGTAAGAAAAATGTGCTGGTCATATACATCTTAAATCCTATTCCCACATTGGTGAGCATATTTGTCGTGTCCTTTATCTGGGCCAGGATGGCTCGGGGATTCACATAGATGATCCCCATCCCGAGGGTAAAATAGGGGGAGATTTCATCTTCCGGGAAGGGATAGGACAACAAATTCACATCAACAAGGTAACTACTGGAAAGGTCCCCCAGCACCTGTGACAGAGATGTCTCGACCGTCAGGTTCTCATTAAAGTTGTGGGCCGCATTTAAGGTGAGGATGGTTGAGCTCGATAACGCCCCGGTCATTAAGGCCAGCTCCCAATCATGCTGCAAATACTCATCACGCGTGGTTTGGGCAAACTGCGTGGGCGCACCACTTGGGGTCAGCGTCTGTTCCAACTGCGGGCGCTCTACCCACCCCGTCTTACCCTCAGCGGTTTTGATCCGGTACCAGTCCGTTTTCCGTAACTCAATCGTAATCCATGCATCACGTACGACCACGAAAAACACTGGATATCCCCGCCCCGGACCGGTTCGCATCTCCAGAAAGGGTTCGGCAACCTTGACCGTGCGAGGTTCAGCAAACTCATCACTCGCCGCATACACCTGATACAGCGGGGTAATCCCAATGAATACGGTGAAAATAATGGCCCGCGATCTGGATAAGTAAAGATAAAGTGCCCTGAGGCACAATCTTCTATAAAGCCGCTCTGTGCCTATTCGCCGGCCCGGTCTTATTGTCATATTCCCTGCTCATTCTTATTCGCACCCTGCACTCGGCAGAGTGTACCGCACCCCTAAGGTGTACACGTAGGCGTTGCGGGAAGGCCATCTGCCTGGTTGTAATACTGACCTCCTGCATCGAGCCATTCCGCCACCAGACGCAGCTCAGCGGCAGACATCATACCTGCATGGTTGGTTGAACCTGTTAGTGCACGCCCGGCATTTAGCTCAATATTGAGCATCTTCTCCATAAAATAACTGGCGCGGGCGCCACTCGCTGACATAGAAGCTGGATAGGATACAGGCACCTGTACTATTGTTGTCGAACCATCGGCATTGGTAATCGTCTGATCAACCAGTCGATCCGTCAGCACCCCCCCGACAAGTTCCTGTTCATTATCGGGGAAAAACAACTCCTGATAGGACTTGCAGCGACTATTGTTGTCAGCGGACAACCCGGAGGTAAGGTCCAACTGCCCCTTTGGTACCATTGGTATATTCGCATTATTGATATCGACAACATTGTGGCAATTGGTACAGGTATCAGCCCCCGCCGCACCACGTGTCAAACTCCACAATGGATGAATGTTCTCATAATAGTTAATGACTGTTCGACAATCTGGCGTCCAGCTTGTTTGACAGGCATTACTTGATGGCTGTGTCGTGGTCAGGTCTGAGTACAAATAACTGTATGCCGTCGCAGGTGTCGGGGTAGACCAATCATCGACAAAGACCAGATTGACACTGGGCTTGAGGTCATTACACACATCCTGACCTGAGGTACAGGCAATCCGCATGCGCGTCTGTGCCATGGTCTCGCCTGTTTGTGCAAGCAGGGTTGGGCTGGCACCGGGAAAGGCACCATTCGACACTGCTCCCGCGTTAATTGGGGTAGGACCATCTGGCGTGCCATGGGGTAAACCGCTCGTATGGTTATGGCATCCCACGCAATTGAGTGTCTCGCCCGGCTTGAGGGTAAGCCAGTTACGGTGGCGAGTTCCCAGGCGACGACCTTCACTGTCCAGCACGCTAAAACTGATCGGCACATTCGCCGGAAGCTTCGTCATCACTGAGCCGTCCGGTTCGATGCGTGCATACCCGATGATGGAGCGCATGGCGCTGGCGCGACCAAAGGTATAAGCAGGCGTACGTGCAATCCCCTCGATATCACTATCAGGCGTCCCCACATGCGCCTCAAAACGCATAAATCTCGCGGGGCGATTCGCAGGGGTGGTTTGACTTGGGTTCGCCATCTGTGCGAGTGAGGTCGCTGCACCACCGCGCGCATTGAAGCTACCATCAAAGTCGTACACGCTGCGGATATGGAGTACACCCGCCGTCTGCGCCGCCAAGCCTGTGTCCCAACCTGTTGAGCTACCTGGGACTTTATCGTAGATCACCATTGGTGCAGTACGTGGTTGTGCAACCACCGCCTCGGCAATCATCTCATTTTCCGCCGGACGAACGAGCTGCACTCTGCTCCCCGTCGCAAGGTCCATCATATATATGGAATAGAAGGCCGGCGCCAGCTGTACCGTCGTAGCACTGAGACGTGTCGGGGTACACAGCACCGTTTGGCTATTCTCGATGACCAAACAGGGGCTCCAGCTAACCAGGGCCCGATTGGTTCCGTCCCAAAGTGGTGCGACGCTGCGGAAGAGTCCTCCTGGGGAGGCCTGGCCGGCGGTAGTTACCACACCGCTAATAAGTGACACCTGGCCATTGCCGGACAGGGCAGATTGATTTGGCCACGTCGGTTGATTGGCGTCCGCATAGTTTTTCAGGTCGAGACGCAATAAATCTCCACCACGAAAGGTCCCGCTCTGAGCCAGTTGAATAGCAATCACCTCACCGTCGGGCAACTCTCGTGCATTGAGGAATTGTATCGCCCCGTTATTCGTGCCCGTGTTATGGCTGTGCGCGCCGTAGACGATCTTCAAGTCTGTGCCGTCAGGATTCACGCTGTAGAGGTTATATGCGTTGACTCCATCGAGGTTGTCCCAACGGCTAAACAGGATCCGCCCTGATTGCAGAACAGTAGGTGAAAAATCATGGCTCTGGTTAAAGCTGATCTGTTTGATACTGGTCCCATCGGCATTCATGATGTGTAGCACCGCCGCCGCCTCGGAGGTACGTGACTGCTCTAACGCGGCACTGAAAAATCGACTGGTCCAAAGGGTGTTCTGTCGAGTGGAGACAAAGAGGATTCGACCATCGGGAAGATATTGTGGGGCCAGGTCATGCCCGGCCTGCGCTATTGTATCCGTGTTTATAACACGTCTAAGGGCGTGCGACTTAAACTCGTACTCATAAATGTCCCACTTCGAACGTAACTGCGGCATGAGATTCGTATCAACCGGCTTGCGTAGGGAGAACAGGAGCTTGGTACCATCGTAGGAAACGGCAAGGTCGCGCACGTCACCGTCCAGAATATTATTGCCACCCGGTCCCTTGGTTAATTCGGCGGTAATGTTCCGCTCCGGTGCATTGGAGGCGGCATAGTCACGCACATAGACATCCCCACCTGGAATTGAGTCCAGATACTGGCGGGTGTCTTCATTTTGCACGACACCATTGCTATCGGTCGGTAAGGGACGCTTTATATATGCCAGGGGATAATCCGATACCAGCGGGTCAACGGTGCTGTCGCTACCACCGCAACCCATTAAAAGTGAAAGCGGCACAACGAGGACGAGCAACTGCAACCAAAATTTATATCCACCGACCTGCATCTCATTCATCCTGATAACCTTGGGAAATATCCTGTACGATGGGTCCATGCCCAAGCATTCCTAAATAGGGTTCAACCGACCAGTTACTGCACCCTGTTATTATGAACCCTTTATGGGTGATAATTCCCCATGCTAGCCACTATAAACGAGATATCTGTTTAAACCGCGACCAGGGTCACGAATTTTCCCCCGGGAAACTTCTACTATTCATAACAGGTGTGCCTGTTAGGCCTGTGATCACTAATTCGGTAACGGGAAATAACATACTGGGCATCTATCAATATTATGCACTGGAGCGAATGGACATGCCTGCACAACACCTGGCCACGTTAGAAGAAACCTCTGAGAAATCAGCCAATCGTATGAATTCACGATGGTTGATTACCTCGGCTGTAATGTGCAGTCTTATGAGCGCTTCAGCGCTCGCCAATAGTCTGGACCAGGCGCGCCGAATTTATGATCGTCTTGCGGGGGTGCCTCCTACTACCGCCGTGCTGAATACCATGGCCTCGGATATTTCCAGCAGCAATGCGACGGCCGCCGCCATGCTCGCCATGGACAGTCCGGCCTTTTATAACGTCACCCTCAAGAATTTCGTTATGCCCTGGACCAATGAGGCCCAGACGGTCTTTGCTCCACTGAATGATTATGTCGCCACGGTGATCGGGGTCGTAAAAGACAATATCGACTTCCGCGAGATTCTTTATGGCAATACCTATCAGGGCAACATTTTGTATACCAGCGGTCTGAGCGGACTCACTACCTACTCCATGACGGATAACAAACACTACGAGGACCTGGAGGCAAGGCTTTCTATCCAGGATGTAGGCGGTATCAATCTCCGCGACGATCTGACCAGAACAACACAGACCGCCCACATGGACATCCCGACCAATGCCACCGCCGGCGTCCTGACCACCCGCGCCGCCGCACGCGCCTTTTTCCCCGACGGCACCAACCGCGCCATGTTTCGCTTCACGATGAAGAACCTGCTCTGCAACGACCTGGAGCAGATCAAGGACGTGACCCGCGCCCCGGACCGCATTCGCCAGGACGTCTCGCGTAGCCCCGGTGGTGATAGCCGCATCTTTTTGAATGCCTGCATCGGTTGCCACGCCGGTATGGACCCAATGACTCAGGCCTTCGCCTACTATGACTACGAATACACGGGCGACATCGAGGCAGGTACCGAGACGGGTAAACTGGTTTATAACGCACCCGGCATGACAGACCCTATAACGGGTACACGTGTAAAGAAAAAATACCTCATCAATGCGAGTAATTTTCGCTATGGCTTTGTCACCACCAATGACGATTGGCAAAACTATTGGCGCGAGGGCAGCAATGCCAAGCTTGGGTGCTCTGATGAACCCAACAACTCGAGTTGCACAGGATGGAGCAGTAGTCTGACTGGCAAGGGGACTGGTGCCCAATCCCTCGCCGAGGAACTCGCCAATTCTGAGGCCTTTGCCAGCTGCCAGGTAAAGAAGGTGTTCAGGACCGTGTGTGAACACGACGCCAACTCCACCAGCGATCTAACCAAGATCGAGAGCATGACGGCGAGCTTCAAATCTAATTACAACCTCAAGGACGTGTTCGCCACCGCGGCCGTCTATTGCATGGGTAACTGATTTACCGTCAGTAAAATACAGTTTTAGCATCGCCTCTTGGGGGCGAGAGGTCAGGAGATAAGTAATGAGATTATTCGCTGCACAGGGAACACGCGCCAGTCTTCACCGACCGCTCGCCGCCATTCTTATTTCACTAGCTGTCCTGCAACTCGGGGCCTGTGGTGGTGGCGCTGAGACCCAGAGCCTGCCCAATATTAGTAAAGTAAGCGGAACAGCTACCAGTAATTACAGTGGCCCTGCCCCACTCAATACCGATGTACAGAATTTTCGTGTCGCCGTGTGGGAAAATCTGCGCCAACGCAATCGCTGCGGTCAGTGTCACAACGAGAGTGGGCAGGTGCCGCAGTTTGCACGAGGCGATAACGTCAATCTTGCCTACGACACCGTCACGAACTTTCGCACCAATACTGGCCTACCCTTGGTCGATTTTAATAACCTGCGTAACTCACGCCTCGTTACCAAGGTAGCCGAGGGACACAACTGTTGGTTGAGTACTAACAGCTCCTGTGGCGATGTCATGCTCGCCTACTTGCAGAACTGGACTGGACAGACGATTTCAAATACAGAACGGGTAGTGAATTTTGTACCCCCAACAAATCCGAGTCGGATTCCAGGGACGACGCTACGCTTCCCCCCAACGACCTCTCTCCCCGGCACATTCGACCCGGTGTATAAATATCTCACCGGAGTGACGGACCCCGCTGTACGCTGCGTAGACTGCCACCGGAGTACCACTACGGCCAAACAATCGCCCTTTTTTGCCAACGCTGACATCGCAAGCGCCTACGAGGCCGCGCAACAAAAAATCGACCTGACCAACCCAAACAACTCCCGCTTTGTGAGGAAACTGGATGATGAGGGGCATAACTGCTGGGACCTCAGTGAGGTAACCGACCCACTAAACCCGGCCAAGATGATCAAACAGTGCGCGCTCGACATGCGCACCGTTATTCAAACCTACGCAAACACACTCAGTGTCAGCGCCATAGACCCCTCATGGGTCACCAGCATGGCCATGTATATCCCCGATGGTATCTTACAGGAGGCCGGTGCGCGCTATGAGGCCAATGTTATCGCGCAGTGGAAATTCAAAGAGGCCGCAGGCGCAACTGTCGCCGCGGATACCAGTGGCATCGAACCTGCGATCAATCTGACCGTGTCAGACACAGGTGCAACCTTTGTCGGCAATGGTATCAATCTGACGGGCGGCAACGTCCACACCACCTCGAGTGCCACCAAGCTCTATGACCGTATCACCCAAACGGGCGAGTACACCATTGAAGCCTGGATTACCCCTGCCGACAAGGCACACCGTGCGCCCATTGTCAGCTATGCCGCGGGGGCTACGCTGCGTAACGCGGCGTTAACCCAATACGATGCTGACTACCGTGGTTATAATCGCGCGGCGGCGGCTGATGGCAGTAATGTCACCGGTGCAGATGGTGCACCCTTTGCGGTAGCAGCGGCCAAGGTGGCCAACGCCCGCCAGCACGTCGCCATGACCTTCGACCCTGTTAATGGCCGTCGCATCTATGTCAATGGTGAGCTGGCCTCGAAGGACGATACCGCAAATCTCGGTAGCCTGGCCTCTTGGGACAATCGCTTTCCACTCACACTAGGCAGCGAGGCTGCGGGCAATAATCCATGGCAGGGGATTATTCACATGGTGGCCATTCACAACCGGGCCCTGACGGCTGACCAGGTCAAACACAACGCCGGTACTGATATCGATCCACGCTACTTTGTATTATTTAATATTGATGCACATACCGGTCTTAAAGACAGTTATATCGTCCTCCAAGCCATGGACTACGACCAATATAGTTATCTCTTCTATAACCCAACCTTTATCGTGCTTGACCCGAAGTACACCGCCACGACCCCTATTTCCATCGAAGGGCTCCGCATCGGTATTAACGGGCGTCTGGTCGAGGTGGGACAGGCCTTCAAAAACCTGAAGGCGACGGTCGACACTACAAACTATTCCGCGTCTGGCCAAAGCCTTTCCACAGTAGGTACGATTATCCCCAAAGATACCGATAAAGAACATGATGAATTCTTCCTCGTCTTCGATAAACTAGGTACCGATACAACGACTCCTGCTATCACCGACACCATACCGGCTGTCGCTGTGCCGGCCACCTCTACAGCGGTGGTCCCTGCGGTTGGTCTGCGCACATTTGAGAAGATCAATGCAAGCCTCTCCGCAATGACAGGCGTCAGCATGACCAATGGCACAGTCAATGCCACATACTTGCTGGTGAAACAGCAAATGCCCTCTGTGGATAATCTCGGCGGCTTTGTCTCGGCACAACAACTCGGCGTCACCCAGTTGGCCATTGAGTATTGCAATGCATTAGTCAATAACTCTAGCCTCCGTGATTCCGTATTTGGCACCTTTAACTATTCTGCGACGCCAGTTGCCACGTTCGGTACTAAAGCCACGCCTATTGCTACGACTCGCGGGCAAATCATCAACCCGCTCCTAAACAGGACTGTTCATGCCGACACTACGGCGCTTGATCACATGCCGTTGCCCACGACAGCCTATGCTGAGCTAGATAGCCTGATCAGCACACTAATTACCAACGGCACCGCAGATACACCGACTATCGTGAAAGGCGTCTGCGCCGCCGCGATCGGCAATGCCGCGATGCTGGTGCACTAACAACAAGGATGCGATAAGGAAGACACTATGGCCAAGAAACGTAAAAGCCTCTCGCTGGACGAGCCCTTACTGCACCCGGATCATCCAAAACCGGTTAGTCGGCGCGACTTCCTCCGCTACGGAATGGTCAGTGGCGCGGGCTTTGTCATTCCCAGCGCCTTCCTGAGTCTCGCACTCAATCCGCGTACGGCCAATGCGCTATCACCTGATTTAGAAGCACTCAGAGCCGGTTGCAACTTAGCCCCCCTCTCTGGTCGCAAGATCCCGGTTATCTGCATCGATCTGGCCGGTGGTGCCAATATCGCGGGTTCTAACGTTCTCGTCGGTGGGCCTAACGGCCAGCTCGATATCGACTCCACTTGGGCAGCGGGTTACTCCAATATGGGGCTCCCCGCCAGCATGATGCCCGGCATGGGCGGGCCTGGTACGAATGTCGATACTACACTCGGCCTCGCCTTTCATAGTGACAGCGCCATGCTGCGCGGCATAT
>JAHEDA010000025.1 GCA_024641445.1 Gammaproteobacteria bacterium | reverse complement strand
CATTCACATCTACTCCGAGGTGTTGATGAAGTTCCGCCGTGCCGCCCAGGGCAAGAGCGAGGGCAAGCAGCCACCGCAACACCTGCGCAAACGTATCGAGACTCACTTCGACCCGTTGCCATTTTATTTCGAGCCGCTGGAGTCGCAGCTGACGGACAAACACAAGTATCCGCTGAATGCGATCACGCAGCGCCCGATGGCGATGTATCACTCGTGGGATTCACAGAACGCCTGGCTGCGCCAGATCCACACCTACAACTTCCTCTATCTGCACCCGCAGACGGCGCAGGCCGAGGGGATCGAAGATGGTGGCTGGATGTGGGTCGAGTCCATGCACGGCAAGGTGCGCTGTATGGCACGTTACTCCGAGGCCGTCGAACCCGGCACCGTCTGGACCTGGAATGCGATTGGTAAATCGAAGGGTGCCTGGCGCCTGGATAATAGTGCCAACGAATCGGAGCAGGGCTTCCTGCTCAATCATCTGATCTCGGAAGAGCTGCCTGCGTGTGCCGACGGCGATCACCTCTCCAATTCTGACCCGTGTACCGGACAGGCCGGTTGGTACGACGTGCGTGTACGCGTTTACAAGGCGAGTGATGATGAAGCGAAGGTGACCTCGCCGCAGTTTGCCCCGATGCCCGCACTGCCAGGTACCGGCGAGGCGCGTAAGTGGTTGGGCTTTTTCGCCGGTCGCTTTAACAAGAAGAAGGCTGGCTAAGACGCCATTACTGATTAAGAGAAGATTGATATGACTCAGTTAGCATTAGTGATCGACTTGAATGTGTGTGTGGGCTGTCATGCCTGCGTCACCAGCTGCAAGGAATGGAACACCTCTGGTCCAGCCGGTTTCATGACGGACGAGAACCCTTACAGCAAGGACCCAACGGGTACCTTCTTCAACCGTGTTCAGACCTATGAGATCGGTGAGTTTCCCGCAACCGAAACCCTGCACTTCCCCAAGAGCTGCCTGCACTGCGAAGACCCGCCCTGCGTGCCAGTCTGCCCGACCGGCGCCAGTTACAAGCGCAAGGAAGACGGCATCGTACTGGTCGATTACGACAAGTGTATCGGCTGTCGCTATTGTTCGTGGGCCTGCCCCTACGGTGCACGCGAGATCGACGAGAAACAGCAGGTGATGAAGAAGTGCACCCTGTGCGTCGACCGCATCTACGACACCAGCCTGCCCGATACCGAACGTAAGCCTGCCTGCGTCCTTGCCTGCCCCACCAGCGCGCGTCTGTTTGGTGATGTGCACGACTCCGAGTCGGACATCTCCATCAAGATCCGTGAAGAGGGTGGCTACCAGCTGATGCCGGAGTGGGGCACCAAACCAGCGAATCACTACCTGCCACGGCGCAAGACCCGTCTGCACATCCATGAGGATGAGCTGGTACGTGCCGATAACCCGCTCAAGAAAGAGCAGCGTGGCCCGAGCAAGCCGGTTGACGCACCGACCCTGGACGATTCGACCAGCTGGTAATCGCTGTTCGAATGGTAACGCGAGGCCGGTGGCGAGTTGCTAGGAACCACCACCGACCCGCGCTACCGGAAGATTTTAGTGTTTCCTGGCAACAAGCAACTTGCTACAAGTAACTGAGGTATCTATGAATCCTGCGTTTAGCGTGATTTTTCTCACCACCTTGATCGGTGTTGGCCAAGGCATGTTCCTGGCGCTCTTTACCGGCCAGAGTTATTCCGCCGTTGAGCTATTACCCAGCGAGGACAGCACGGGCTTTTATGGCACCGGTGCCCTAATCGCCCTGGCCTTTCTGGTCCTGGGTCTTATCGCCTCGGTCTTCCACCTTGGTCGCCCCGAACGCGCCTGGCGCGCCGCCGCCATGTGGCGCACCTCATGGTTATCACGCGAGGTGATCGTACTACCCGCGCTAATGTTTCTGGTATTTGTGTATGCCGTGATGCATCTCTTTGGCTGGGATACCGTGTTGTTCACCACCAAATCCGGTGCCCGTCTGCAACTCACGCTCATCGTTGGCACCCTGGGTATGCTGGCAACCTTCGGCCTCTTTATCGCGACCGGTATGATCTACGCCTGCCTCAAATTTCTGCAGGAGTGGAACAGCCCACTGACTGTCATCAACTACATTTTGCTTGGCACCGCCTCCGGTTTTCTCCTCGCCACTGCCTTTGCCAATACCAATGCGCCTGAACTGATGCGCTTCTATGGGATCTGGGCAATCATCATCACGGTTGCCGGTTTCATTACCCGGAGCGCCTCGTTGATCCGCAATGCCCGTCTGAAAGCAAAATCCACAATCCAGACCGCACTGGGTATTCGACATAACAAGATTCGGCAGAAGGCCATGGGATTCATGGGTGGATCAGTCAACACACGCGATTTCTCACACCACATGACAGCCACCTTCTTAAAGTCCATTAAGTGGATTTTTTTGTTACTGGTATTTGTCCTTCCCGTCGCCTTCTTATGGGAGGGTATTGAAACTGCGAACACGGCGATCTTGTTAACAGCCTTCATCATTCAATATATCGGTCTGTTGGGTGAACGGTGGTTCTTTTTTGCACAGGCCAACCACCCACAGAATCTCTACTACCAGACGGTTTAACATTATCTCGTGTACAGAAAAAACGCACCATAGGTGCGTTTTTTTTTGCCTGGAAGAATATTTAGTAAAGTCCAAACTGCTTGGCACGTTGCGGTGTCAATACACTTGCAAGTGTCTGGATAAACTTGTCCGTGATGATTGGTTTGGTAAGGTAATGGGCAAAACCCGCCTCGATACCCTGAGCGATATCCTGCGCCATTGCATTCGCAGTTAAGGCAATAACCGGGATAGCCTGAGTAACGACATCGGCCTGCAGCGAGCGATATACCTCATAGCCATCGATATCAGGGAGTTTGATATCCAGCAAAATCACATCAGGGTGGTGATGGTTTGCCAGGCTCAGGCCTTCCCTCCCCGTCGAGGCCAGTATCAGTTCAATATCAGGGTAGCGCCGTAATACGGCCTGCACCAATCTCTGGTTGGCGGGATTATCTTCGATATAAAGTATGCGACAAGTCTTCAAATCCAGGGCCGCATTTGTCGCGGCACCCTCCGCACCTGTTACCGCAGCAGAATCTGCTTGAGGTGCCAGACGAAGTTCAAATGAGAATGTTGAACCCTTGCCAGGCTCCGACTCCACTTCGATGTGCGTCCCCATGAGGCGAGCCAATTGCTCGGTAATCGTCAGCCCAATACCAGTACCCTGGACGGTAGTCTTTTCGGCACCGAGTCGGTCAAATTGGGTAAATAACCGCGGCAGATTTTCTTTTGCGATCCCCTGCCCCGTATCGATTATTGAAATGCATACACGCTGATCATCACAAACTCTGTATTGAATCGTTACCTGCCCACCCTCCCGGTTATACTTGATTGCGTTCGACAAGAGATTGACAAGCATTTGTTGCAAACGCACCTCATCGGCCAGTACATAAACCTCCAAGAAGTTTTCTTTCCTAATCGTAACCCGAGTTTGTCTGGCAAGCGATTCGACAAATATCATTGACTGTGTAACAACCTCATCCAGGGCATGGCTCTGGATGTTGACACTGAGTTTACCCGCTTCGATACGCGAGAGATCCAGCAGCTCGTTTATAAGTGTCAGTAAATGTTTGCCTGCGAGCTGGATTTCCTCCACAAATCCAGCCTGCTCCTTTGAAAGATTTTCCATCTCCAATACCTGGGAGAATCCAAGAATGGCATTCATGGGCGTGCGTAACTCATGGCTCATACGAGAGAGGAAAACACTCTTGGCACGATTGGCCTGCTCAGCCTCTTCCTTGGCAGCCATAATGGTAAACTCGGCCAGCTTTCTCGTACTAATATCGCCCACCATGAGTAGAAGGTGGGCCTCGCCCTCGCGCATAAACCTCGAAAATGCACACTCAAACCAGACCTCTCGACCGAAGGTGGTCGTCAGGTGTACCTCACTCAGCTGACTCGTTCCGATCGATAGGGTATCGACGGCAAGCTTATGGAGTCCAGATTCCTTCCACGATTCAATATCATGGAAGTTCTGTTGCAGCATTATATCGGGAGTGGCACTGACCATTGCAGCAATTGCCTCATTGGCAAATACGCACTCGCCACTCACACGGTATACCGCTATACCTGCAAGCGACGCTGTGAGAATTTTACTATTGAGGTCGACTGTCTCTTCAAGTGCACGGGTTCGTTCTCTCACGCGGCCCTCAAGTTCTTGATTGAGCGTTACGAGACTCTGATGTGAGACGCGAAGATCTTGCCGCATGGTATTGATGGCCATCTCAAGGTGATCCAGCGCATCGGGTCGCCAACGCCCACCCTGGGGACGATTAAGTTTTAGGTTTTTGTCACTCTCGATGTCGCGTCCATGATCAGCAAGATATCGGGCAATTTCCTGCAAGTGGCGCCCTGCAATGGTCTGGAATACATAGAGAATAAAAATTGCGATCAACACAGTTTTGAGAAAATTACTACCCAGTGTGATTAACACCTTTTTCCATAACCTCGCCAGAACATTGTCCACACTCGCGCTGACATAGAGCGATCCGATGGTAATATCCTGGCCACGGTATTTTCTGACCAACGGTACCTCTTGTGCGAGGGTGTTGGAGGAAGCCTGATTTCCAGCCGACCAGCGTTTTATACCGTCAACACGTATCTCGAGATATTCAATGTCTTGTAGCCTTGACAGTCCCTCCAGCTGGGTCTTGATTTGTATTCCATCAGCCCCCCGACCCCTTCGACAATCGTTGGCAGGTAACTGGTCTCGATAAAATTCAGGCGATTCTCAATTCCGTGGATATCCCCACGATAATCCAGAAACAGTTCGATAGCCGTGAGTAGCGTGGTAATAACGCTACTGAAGACGATGAGAGCAACAATGAGTCGACGTGCAATCCCGTCGGTATACATCTCTTTATTCCTGGCCATGTTGCTCACTACAGGTGATTGGGCTTAATGCCTTTCAAAGGGTTTTAAGGTCTGATTAAAGATTCGTTCATAACTACCATCTCTCTTCATCTCGGCAAGTGTACGCGCAATCTCGGGCACAAGTGCGGCATGTTTTTTATTCATATAGATAAACATATTTGAGCTGGCCAAAGGTGGTTCAAGCATATGGATCGACCCGCCATGCTTCCGGGCCTCCCAAAGCCCCTGCCAACGGTCGATCAAGATCACGTCGACACGATGCTTGACTAATAATGGAAACAGGGCATCAATTTCACGCACATGGGTGATGTCCCTGGACTTGACGTTGCGATCAAATATCTTCCACCCTGACACATAGCCAACGCTGTATGGTTGAAGGTCGGACCAATTGCGAATCTTTATATCTTGTCGAGTGGTATAGACCATAAAATCCATCACGCCGACAGGTTCAGAGACCTGAACCAGATTGGGAAACATTTTTTCAAAACCTGGTGCCCGCATCAGGTCGCCGTCATCTATCCCGTTATTTGCATTAATTAGGGCCCGCTCTCCCGGAAGTACCGCCACCTCTGCGTCGATATGGAGGCGTCCAAATAGTTCCTTTGCAATCTGTTCAAGAAAACCCGGTTCCGTAGCGGTGGAACTTAGAGGCGGGAGGGCCACGGTGAGTAGCGACAGGTGTGTGTGCTCTGACAAATCCTGTGCTAAAAGTGTGGAATGGACAAACATATATGCAGAGACCAAGAGTATTTGGCCTGGTTTTCCTGGCATTTTAGACCTCCCTTTTGATCGCGACCTATCGCGCATACCACCCGCTATTGCACATCTCATAGCAAAAAACAAACACACTGCGTTTCAGGTGATTATCACTTTACCCAAAAGTGTAAATGAATACTCAGTACCTGAGGCTAATAGAGATGCAAAGACACAATAGTTTACGCATAAGTACACCGCTACAGAGATTAATACACACCGTGAGGCCCATTCCTCTGCTCAAGGATAGGCCCCAGAAACCAGTCCACCCGCCTGTCGCCTTGTACAAGCACCCATAACAGGCGCTCATCCCTCCTCGCCTTCGGCAGTGAATTGCACCCAAGTTCGTATCTCGGCTGAAATTTTTCAATAACCTACTGATAAATATGTGATTGACGTCTATACTGAAATTCCATATAAAAAGCCTAAGAATAATAATTCCACCCGTGGTGTTCCTTAGGGGTGATTTTGTGGGCCAAAGGGGTTTCTGGTGACAGTGGAGGACAAGAAGTCGGGCTATGCCGTGGGACTGATCGCCAGTTTGACGCAAGCCGACATCGCTCAACGTCTGCGCTATCTTGGCTTCGGGCAGGAGGACGCGGAAGCGCTATCTGCGATTCACTCGGGGCTGAAAGATGCCCACCACCACCTCATCAATGCCTTCTATACTCACCTTCAGCAATTCCCCGAGACCCAAAACCTCTTGAGAGATGCGGATACGATTGAGCGCCTCAAGGGAAAACAGGCCGAGTATTTCTCACGCCTTACCAGTGGACGCTACGACGAGGAGTATGCACGTGACCGCCTCCGTGTCGGCCACGCCCATCAGCGCATTGGTCTCAAACCCGCCTGGTACATCGGCGCCTACAGTAAATACATTGAGGGTCTCTTCCCCGAGATCCTGCGCATACATCGCGGTGACCTGGACAAGACGCTACAGGCCTTTCAGGCCCTGCTAAAGATCATCTTTTTCGATATCGAGCTGGCGCTGGATACCTATATCGAGGCCGATCAGCAGGAAATTGTCGCACTAAAGGAGTACGCCGAGAATATCATCTGTAACACACCCTCCGGGCTGGTGGTATTGGACGAGAATCTTGTAATCGTCTCGGCCAATCGTTTCGCCGATCAAATCTTTGCACTGGGACACGATGAGCTGGTCGGCAGCAATATTGTGAGTCTGTTCCCCGGCAGCGGTATACGCAGCCGAGCCAATGAAGTACTCAGCACTGACAAGGCCCAATACGGTATCACGCAGGAACTCACCGGGGTCACGGGCAAGACCATCTCACTGGAGATCGGGATCAGCCCGATGGCACGCCACGCCAGCGAGGCAGAACGCCTCACACGTGCGCGTTTACTCATGACCATGGAGGACCTGACCGAGCAACAACAACTACGCGCCGCCACCCATAACGCCGACGACCGTGTACGCGCCATCATGGACAACGTCGCGGATGGTATCATCACGATTGATGAAAACGGCATCGTTGAATCTTTCAATGTCTCTGCAGAGCGTCTGTTTGATTATCCCGCCAGTGAGGTTATTGGCCACAATATCAAGGAACTCATGCCGGAGCCCTATCGCAGCAACCACGACGGTTACTTGCTGCGATTCAAACAGACGGGTGAACGCCGCTGCGTCGGCTACGGCTTCCGTGAGGTTGAGGGTCAACGCAAGGATGGATCAACCTTCCCCATGGATCTTGCCATCAGCGATATGCGCGTGGGTGGGCGGCTCCTGTTTATCGGCATGGTACGTGACATCACCGAACGTAAGCGTGCCGATGAAGAGATGATGATCATGTCCAGTGCATTGGAGCAGACCGATGACATCGTTATCATCACCAACAAGGAAGGTATTATCACCTATGTCAACTCTGGCTTCTGCAAGACCACTGGCTATGAACGAGAGGAGGCCATGGGTAAGACACCAGGCATCGTGAAGTCAGGCCTGATGAAGGCGGAATTCTATAAAGAACTCTGGGAAACCATCCTGCGGGGAACCCCCTTCCGCAACATCACCATCAATAAACGC
Source organism: Gammaproteobacteria bacterium (assembly GCA_024641445.1). Taxonomy (GTDB): domain Bacteria; phylum Pseudomonadota; class Gammaproteobacteria; order UBA6429; family Thiohalophilaceae; genus JAHEDA01. The sequence continues at coordinate 8,043 of JAHEDA010000025.1, read as the reverse complement.
AAGAATGGTTCGCTCTATTATGAGGAAAAGAGTATTACTCCCCTCAAGAATAAGCAGGGCGAGATCACCCACTTCATCTCCACTGGCAAGGACATTACCGAACGAATGGAGACACAAGAGCGACTGCAATTTCTCGCCCATCACGATGTCCTCACGACCCTGCCCAATCGCCTGTTGTTCATGGATCGGCTGGAACAGGCACTCGCCCACGCACGCCGCCGAGGCAATCTGGTCGCCATGATGTTCATGGACCTGGATCGATTCAAGACCATTAACGATAGCCTTGGGCATCACATCGGTGATCAATTACTACAGACCCTGTCAAAGCGGCTAAAGGAAATATTGCGCGAGAACGACACCGTCGCCCGCCTCAGTGGCGACGAGTTCGCCATCCTGTTAGAGGATGTACCGAGCATTGATGATATCCCTCAGCTAGCACAGAAGGTACTTGGACAACTCAAACAACCATTTCTTCTGGATGGCCACGAACTCTTCGTGACCTCCAGTATCGGTATCGCACTCTACCCAACCGACGGTACCGACGCCGCCACTCTGTTAAAGCATGCCGACACCGCCATGTACAGTGCCAAGGAAATGGGTCGCAACACCTATCGCTTTTATACCCGGGATATGAATGCGATGGCAGAGGAATTTCTGCGCCTGGAGAATCAACTCCAGCATGCCTTGCAGCGTGACGAGTTTATTCTGCACTACCAACCCCAATACAGACTTGGCGCGAATAATCTCTACAGCACCTTTGCCGGCGTCGAGGCCCTGCTACGCTGGCAACACCCCGAACATGGTCTGCTCTATCCTACTGACTTCATCCCCCTTCTGGAGGAGACCGGTCTCATCGTCCAGGTTGGCGACTGGATCCTGCACCAGTCCCTGCGCCAACTGCGCGCCTGGCAGGAGCAGGGCTCCTCGCTACGGCAGATCGCAGTGAACATATCGCCGCGCCAATTCGCCGAGGCCAATCTTGTCGATAATATCCGCCGCGCCCTGCATGACACCGGTATCACACCCTCGCAGCTCGAACTGGAGATCACCGAGACGTCCCTCATGCACGACGAGCACATCACTCGCGAAATTTTGCAGGAGTTGAGCAGCATGGGGATTAGCCTGGCCATGGATGACTTTGGCACCGGCTACTCCTCCCTGAGTTACCTCCGGCGCATGCCCATCAACACGATCAAGATTGACAAGAGTTTTATTCAGCACATACCCGATTTACAGGACGACTGCGAGCTGACTCGCGCGATCACCGTTATGGGGCACAGCCTCGGAATGCGGATTGTGGCCGAGGGCGTACAGCGTGCAGAACAGCTTGAGTTTCTACAGTCGCTTTCCGTCGATGTGATTCAGGGATTTTTGTATAGCCCAGCCATCCCGGCAGCGCTGACTACTGATGAATTTCTCACCCTGCCCCAAATCAGTCAGGCGCAGATGTAAACTTTCCTAGCCCACCAAGGCCGCCAGAGAAGTACGATCAAGCACACGCACTGAGCGATTATTGATCTCCAGAATCCCCTTCTCCTGCAAGTGCGTGAACTGACGACTGACCGTCTCAATCGCCAGCCCCAGATAATTGCTGATATCCTGGCGTGACATCAAAAGGTGGATCTCATCCCCCATTGGTCCACGCTCCGACAGGCGCTGTTGCAAATTTAACAGGAAGCGTGCAATACGCTGCTCGGCCGATGTCCCGCCCAGCATCATCAAGACGTGTTCTTCACGCAAGATCTCACGGCTCATCAGGCGCGAGAAGTTATGCAAGAGTCCAGGAATACGTTGTGAGAGTGCCTCAAGTTGCTCCAGGGGTAAAAGACAAACCTCGGTATCTTCCAGGGCAATGGCATTGCAGGGGTGAGTGTTCGTATCGATGGCATCCAGGCCTACCAGCTCACCCGCGAGGTGAAAGCCAGTAATTTGTTCGCGCCCCTCCAGCGTCAGACCATAGGTCTTGATCGCGCCGTGCTGGATGGCAAAGATTCCCGCAAAGCGATCACCCGCACGGTACAGGGTATCACCCCGGCGAAGAGGTTCGTGACGCCTGACCAGGTCATCCATCTCGGCAATCTCAGCTGGAGAAAGTGCGGTAGGCAAACAAAGTGATCGCACACGACAGTGCTCACAAGCCGGTTTAACGTGAACCAGCTTGAGGGAGGTAGAATTATCGCGTGCTGACATCGTGAAAGACTATCCCTATGTATTTGTTATGGTTCCCAAGCCGAGTCATGATGCATGAACAGGAGTGGTGAGGCAACCGTGCATGTTCACCAGCCCATACCCACGCAAAGGCTGCGTGAATAAACTACGCTAAAAGTAGAACGGCACAATTATGTATAGACTATGAATGCAACAACATGATGGCGTGAGGATAATATTTTATTCGGCGGAACTCTTCACATCAGTGGTGACATCCACACGAACATTCAGGTGAATCGCCTTGGGTTCGAGGATGCAGGCCTCGCGACATAGACCACAGCCCGCACATATCGCCATATCGATCACCGGGCGTTCACGCTCCCACACTAACGCACCCGGCACGGGGCAGACACCCTCACACGCCCCACACTCAGGCCCGAGATAGGGTAGACACTGGTTCACATCGATTGTCATCTGTGCAAAACGCGGCAAGGGTACAGGGAGGTCGTCGGTAGGCTCGGGATGTCGTAATGCGTGTGGTTCACACACCGTCACACAGGGCCAGTCTACGCAGAGGTGACAACCCCGATTGAGCAAATCGAGTGCAGGTGTCGCCGCGACATCCATCCCTAATCGAGCCGGGAGCGGGAAGATAACCTGATGTGGACAGGCCTCCCTGCAGGCATCGCAACGTGTACAGGCAAGTAAAAACTCCAGCTCAGGAATCGCATAGGGTGGACGGATCCAGTGGCGCGCACGCTCGACGACCCGACTCTCCGCCGCATCCATCACTTGCTCCGTGACCTTGTGCAGGCCACGGCGAAGAAATTCGCGGCGGTCGATCGTGGGTTTATCCGACATCAGATGCCTCGATATACATTGCATTACATCCGCATGATCATGGGTTGCATCAACAACCAAAGAGAGAAGCTGCCAAGACTTAGCAGGAATACCGCTCCCACTAACATTCCCCCTTGAAAGCGCGGCACCATTACCCCCCCCGTCAGGGACAGCAGGCGTTGACGCCAGATCCACAGCGCCGCACCAACCCCGCTAATCACAACAACCGCCTGTAGATAAAAAATCGCATCCTGCGCTAACAATGGGTGCAGGTATCTCTGATGCCGTTCAGTCTCGGTGAACGGGAGCGTATTCACCCCAAAGGGGTTCGCGGCCACCGTCATAAATCCTCGCGCCTCCCGTAGCAAGTGGGTCAGGTTGTGTGCAATGTGATAAGCGAAGGCCACCGGAATCAGGCTAAATGATAACGTGGCGAAGACACGCCTGAAATCGTGACCGCGCAACATCATGCGCCAGATCACCAGCATACATAGACTGAATAAGAGCACAGGAACGCTCATGCTGACGGCCATCCCGATACTGAAGCTCCAAAGAAGTTGCCCCTTATCACCCATCCACGCGCCCAGGCCCCGGATCCAGCTCTCCCACGGTGGCAGCATGGTAATGCCATGGAAGAGCGTGAGAGTCAAAAGGCCAAGAATAAACCAGGCCTCATCCCAGTGTGGGCGCGCCGTTACCGCCGCCTCCACGCGGGCATCCCGCCACTGCCATGCTACATTGGTATAGGGACAACTCTGCATGCAGGCCGTACAACTGGTGCAATAGAGATTTTGATTGATGCGCCCCATCACCAGGTGAGTCGGACAGGGTTCTACCTCCACAATACCGTGATAACACTCTAGGGTCTTGCAGCGTGCGCACACCTCTGCATCGATGGGGCGCATCGCCAGCGGTGACACCGTTGAATACACCCCAATGGTTCGACCCACCGAGCAGAAGTAACGACAGAAGGCCTTACGTTCAAACACGGCATGCGACGCCAGCGTCAATACAACCATAACAAGCGCCAGTACCGCCGTCGCATATGGGCTGGTCGTAACACCGACCCCCAACTCCAGCCAGGTCAAGCCAATAAACATAAATAGTGCTGGCCACACATTACGAAGCCATACGGGCACGCGCAGATTCAGACTCGATAAGTCACTGCCGCGTCGCCACCAACGCCAGCGCAGCAACCAGGTCGCGAGGGCATCCCAGGGACAGACCGCACACCACCCACTGCCGGTGAAGAAGACTGCAATGATCAGCAGCGTCCACCACAGTGTCCAGGTCAGGGTGGTGGCAAGGTTGCGCTCTGGTAGTGCGGTACCAAACAGGCCCGCCGCGATCACCAAAATAAAAATCGCCACTGTCAGCACACGCAAGACCACCTGTATCCACGGCCACTGCGCCAAGGCCTTCGCCAGGTGTCGGCCAATGACCAAGCCCACTCCGGGGCTACCGACAGCCTTACTACGCAGGATTATAAAACTCAAGGCCAGCATCAAGAGCGCGGCGGTAATACCCAGCCCCAGCGGCATCCCAGGGTGTGCTACAAATCCAGGCGAGTGGCAGATGAAACCATTCCAGGTAAAATTAACCACAGGGGTATTACTCATGCTCATCACTGTCGGGCGTGTGATGCCGCTGGGCCCGCATGCGTTGCATCCGTCGACGTTGCGTCACATTCACCAGCACCAGGATCAACCCCATCAGGGTAATAACACCACCGATCAAGGTAACGGGTGCAGGGTCACCAATGCGCAGAGGGAAATCGATGAGATAGGGTTCCCCCTCCGCCGTAAATTCCGCGCTTACAATATAGTCACCTCGCTGGCTGAAGACAAAACCCTGACGATAGACCCCATCGTCAATTGTTTGCATACCCAGTAGCTCTGGTGCATCGGCAAACAGGCGATCGTCTCTAACCCGGAATGTGACCTGGCCATTAAAGAGTGCGCCACTGTCGATTCGGGTTGCGTACAGGTTGACGCGCCCTGGTTCATTGGGTTTTGGAAAGGCGGGAAAGGCCACTATGGTAACCGAGTATTTTCCAATCTGGGTCTCCACCTGCATACTCGGGGGTGTATTAGAATCTTCACTAAGGCTGTAGGCCGGACGGCCCAGGACATGGTGCGCACTCACCGGGTTGCACAAGGTGGACAACAACACCGTGACAAAAAGGGACGACAGCCGACTCATTGCGCTCACTTTTTAGTGGATGAATTATTGGAGTAAAACCCGATACCACTACCAACGTCAACGTTGATAACTACGCCGTCGTATGCCAAGCCCATGTTGTGCCACCGTTGGCTCATCGCGCATGACAATGCGGATGGGTAGACTCGGTTCTGGACAGATCTCCACGCACAGGCCACATCCAACGCAACCCTGCTGTACGATCGGTCGGTACTGATTCCACATCTCAAACGATATTGCACGCTCACCCAGTGGACAGATACTGACACAGGCCCCACACACCCCCTGGTCCACCCAGGGATAACAGGCGGCACGATCAATCTGCGCAATACCCATTTTGACTTCAGCTATAGGTGTTGCCACCAAGGCATCGGTGGGGCAGACCTCGATACACTTTGCACAAAGAATGCAGCCCCTCTCGGCGGGGTCAATATATGGCGTATGCGCCTCACTGCCATTGGTCTCGTTATTGAATTTAATACAGCGAGGTGGACAGACCTCACCACAGAGTCCACACCCAATACATGCGGCTACGAATGCCGTTTGGGGAGTCTGTGCACCGGGCAGCGGGATCCACTGTTGTCCGGCATGGATCTGACGCGGGAGCAATAGTCGCGCCATCCCAAATGGCAGTGCACTGAAGGCCAGCACGCCGAGGCCCTGTAATCCTTTCAGAAGGATCTCACGCCGCCACATCAGCTGGCACCCTGTTGTTTACGGTAGAGGTGTCCGAGGTGACCAGGGCCCTGGAAGGTCTGGTCCTTGATCGTAAGCTTAAAGCTCAGGGCGTCGGTCGGACACACTGCAATACAGGCAGTGCAGTTATTACACTCCTGTCCAAAGTCATCGTGTAGGGGGTCGAGATCAAACTGGCACACCACATTACACTTGGCACAGTCGTTACAGGTCTCGACCTTGCGCTGGATTCGCACAAGTCGAAATCGACCTAGCAGTGAATACAAGGCCCCGCCGGGACAGACATAGCGACAAAACCCTCGCCGCGCCACCATCAGATCAAACAACAGAGTCAGGATAAAGAACACTGCCCCGGCACCAAAACCACTTACGGCGATCGCATAATAGATCTCGCGCCCGACCAATGCCGGTGGATAAATTGATGCAAACACCACGCTACCCGTGATCGCACTCAAGAGGACCCCAACAACGAGCACCAGATATTTCAGGCGTCGATTCAAGCGCCGTTGTGACACCGGCAGACCCGCCTTACGCAACCAGGTCCCCAGGTTGTCGTTCAATTCATAGAGCAGCGTCGCTGGACAGATCCAGCCACAATAGAAACGCCCCAACAACAGGGTGAGCAGGACAGGGATCAACGCAGTGAGTGCAAACGGCCAGTATACAGACAGGGTAGCGGCGACCTGACCGATGACGGCCAGTGGGTCACTCAGTTTCAAACCATAGAGCGTACCGGACCAAGTTGTCCCTTTAAATGAGTTCAGGTCATTCTCCGGGTCACGAGTAAAGGGTTTGGTCAACCACTCCATGCTGTCGGAGATCGCCTTCTCGGTGGGTGGTAGCAGGTCGTAAGCGTGCGCCGCCTCGTAAGTCTGATACAGATACAAAAATGGCAACAATACCAACAGGGCAAACACGCCACTCAACACCAGCCAGCGAAGTTTGTTGAGATGGTGTTGAATCACTGATGCAACAATCACGAATCGCTCTCCTCACTCAAATTCATGCAGGCCTGGTCTGGGACGGGAATACACGAATCGCCTGCGGGATCTGAATACACGACCGCTCGCACAGACCGCAACCCACACACGGACCTAATACATGGGGTTGTTCCAAACGACCGACGACGATGGCTACATCCTGCAAGGGACAGGCGCGATAACACACCCCGCAGGTCTTACCCTGAAACGACAGACAGAGCTGTTCATCTACCCGTGCGTGGCCCATCTTGACCCTCTGCATGATGGCCTCGGCCTCGCGTGGCACCGGTTGAATAGCACCGCTTGGACAGGCCTCACCACACTTCATACACAGGATACAGGCCTGCTCGCGGGGAATGATGTAGGGGGTGTCGCGTGAGTTCAGTCCGTTTTCAAAACCAAAAAATTCGATACAGCGATTGGGACAGGCCTCGCCACATTTACCACAGCGAATACACCGCTCAACAAATTGCTCTTCACTCACCGCACCCGGTGGCCGCAGAAACCGTAGCGTGGGCACACTCGTCGCAGCACGCAGCCGAGGTGGCAACACGCTAAACGCACCACTCGCGATACAGGCCTGTAGGAATTTACGTCGTTGCATGGAAACCTCTAACCCTACGACCCATCATCAGCGATGGGCCGCAGGGCCTTTCCATTGTGATCAACACTAGGTCAGCTTTTCGATACGGCACGCCAGTTTCTTGAAGTCCACCTGACCGGATACGATGTCCCACACCCGGCTGGAGGTACCGTTCACCAGCCACTTGTTCTTGGCGGGTTCGGCACTGTCGGCGACCGACAGGTTCCACGGGCTGAACATGTAACCGCGTGGGACCGAGTTACGCGCCGGCTTGACCAGACTATTGGTGCCGACCTGCGCACGCGCCTCATACTCGCCACGCCGGGTGATCAAGCGCACCTTCTCACCATCCTTGATCCCCAGTTCCTTGGCATCCTGCTCATGCATCTCCACGTACATCTCGGGGACCAACCGCCGCGTGGTCGGGCTGCGATTTGACTTGGCGGTATGGAAGTGTTCGTACACCACCCCGAGACCCAACCAGTAAGGGAAGGCATCCTTTGGCACATCCTTCCAGTTCTTCCCACGGTGCTCATCATCGGGCAGGTCCGGGGTAAGTCCCATGTCGCGCGCCTGTTTCAACAGCGGGATGTTATC